>CANSGE010000243.1 GCA_947646295.1 uncultured Bacteroidales bacterium | reverse complement strand
GATATTATTTCGCTGACCTCGTTTTTTACAATAGATTACTGCACTGTAACGTGGTAATTGAACTGAAGAATGATGAGTTCAAGCATGAATACCTCAGTCAGCTCAACGCCTACGTGTCGTATTACAGAGCAAACGAAATGCAACCGGGCGATAATCCACCAGTTGGCATATTGCTTTGTACGCGGAAAGGTAAACAAATGGTTGAATATGCTTTAGCCGGCATGGATAATTCCTTATTCGTTTCTACCTATCAGTTATGCCTCCCAGACAAGAAACAACTTGAAAAATTCTTGGAGGATGCGATGGATTGATACTAATAATGATTGAAATTAAAATAATAATGTCCGGGTAGTCCCCCCCTATGAAAGAAATGCTTAATTGTTTGATTTTTAAACCTTTAAGTTGCGAATAATTTGCAACTTGATCAATTTTCATTAAGACTAAATTATCTAACATTCAGAAGTTTAAGCCATTTCTCAGCTACTCTTGCATACTTTGAGATTCACCTATAAAATACGTCTATGGAGGATATAACCAAGAGATTTTAAATGAAAGAGCCGCGCGCTTACCGACATTTTATTGCTCTAAAACTTTGCAAATTCGGGGAATTTCTCTAATTTTGCAAAGTTTTTTCACCTAACGACTCGTATGGGAAAGTTTTCAGCATATAAGCTGCCGCTCAAAACCCTCGGCCCGGGACGCCATGAGTTTGACTACAAACTCGACAAACAGTTCTTTGCCGACATGGAAAATAACGACGTGCGCAACGCCGACCTCAACGTGCATCTGACCGTAGAGCTGGTGCATGATGTGTACGACCTGCACTTCACCATCAGCGGCGAGATCACCCTGCTGTGCGACCGTTGCCTTGACGACCTGATCGTGCCGATCGAGACCGGCTATCACATCATGGTGAAGTACGGCGACGACTACAACGACGACTCCGACGAGCTGCTGGTGATACCGATGGGCGACAATTACCTCAACGTAAGCTACATGATCTACGACACCGTGGTACTTGCCATCCCCATCAAACACGTGCACCCGCTGGGCAAATGCAACCGCCAGATGAGCGCCCTGCTCAAGAAGCACCGCGCGCACGGCAGCGGCGAAGACGCCGAGCTGCAGGAAGAGCTGCTCGACTCCATCGACGAAATCGCCGACAGCGAGCCCTCAGCTACCGACCCCCGCTGGAACGCCCTGCGCGGACTCAGCAGCCAGACCGACTCCTCCGACGAATAAATATATATAGAAATAACAAATCAAATAATAAAGCAAAATGGCACATCCTAAACGCAAACAATCAAAGACTCGTACCGCAAAACGTCGCACCCACGACAAGGCTGTAGCTCCTACACTTGCTCTCTGCCCCAACTGCGGTGCCTGGCACATCTACCACACCGTCTGCGGCGAATGCGGCTACTACCGCGGCAAGCAGGCTATCGTGAAAGACGCAGCTCTCTAAGCTGCCGAAGCCGGACAAATGAAAAATACTCCTTACGCCTCGCCGATTGCACGCCTGACAGGGCGATAAAGCAATCGGGCCGAGATGCGAGGAGGGATTTTTCGTATATATACAGGTAAGCATATATTAAGGTATAGATAATATACAGGTATCCGGATCAGCTCATACGAGCTGGCCATGCGCCCCCCGGACAATATACCATAGATGTACCTGCTATATGAGTCAGCCTTATAAAAGAACTCCAACTCCCAAACACTCCCTTATGAACGCACGCATATCTGCAATTGCATCATACGTCCCCGAGGACATCCTCGACAACGAAATGCTCTCCAAAATGGTAGATACCAATGACGAGTGGATCACCACCCGTGTGGGTATCAAGGAGCGGCGCATCCTCCACAAAGAGGGCGCCGGCTCATCATACATGGGCATTGAAGCTGTCAATAAACTTCTGAGCGAGAGCGGCACTTCAGCCGATGAGATAGACCTGCTCATCTGCGCCACCTCGAACCCCGACTACCGTTTCCCCTCGACCGGCTCCGTGATAGCCTATGGCTGCGGCCTCAAAAACGCCTATGCCTACGATATCCAGGCGGCTTGCGCCGGATTTATCGTGGCACTTCAGGACGCCAACGCCTACGTCCGCTCCGGCCTCTATAAAAAGGTTGTAGTGGTAGCCACTGAAAAAATGTCGTCGATGGTCAACTATCAGGACCGCGCCACCTGCCCGCTCTTCGGCGACGGTGCCGCAGCCGTGATCGTAGAGCCTTGCGACGATGACAAGATGGGCATCATCGACGGTGTATTCCACGTGGACGGCCGCGGCCGTGACCACCTCCTGATGGAGGCCGGCGGCTCTGTGCTCCCCGCCTCGCAGGAAACTCTCGACGCCGGCAAGCACTACCTCTTCCAGGACGGCCGCAATGTGTACAAGAACGCCGTGATGGACATGCTCACCGCCACCCTGGACGTGATGCAGCGCAACAATCTCTCGGCCGACGATATCGACTATCTGGTACCCCACCAGGCCAACCTCCGCATCATCGAAGCAGTATCGGAGCGCGCCAAAGTGGCTCCCGAGAAAGTGCTCGTCAACATCCAGCACTAC
>CANSGE010000242.1 GCA_947646295.1 uncultured Bacteroidales bacterium | reverse complement strand
GAGATAAGATAGCCTACGGCAGGTACGTTTACCCTCAGTTTGCATACGTTCACCATTAATATGAACGCGTGTACGCTATTTAAGGTATTTTAACTAAAAAATGGTTTTTCTATTCCTGATTTTATATAAATTTGCAAAGTCTACAGATGGTTTTTTAAGCTTTTAATCCTATAATTTTATAAGTCTATGACAAATTTCTACCAATCCTTAGTTGCATTGTCGTTGCTCGCATTTCCGGCAATAGCTTCAGCTCAGGTGCTCGAGAGCTATACGCTCACACCTCCGTCAGGTTCAGTGGTCGCTGAGTTCGGCGACATAGATGTCAGTTTCGGTGAGGCTGTGAGCCCCGACTGGGATCTCATGAATGCAGCCGTGCTGACCGGCGAAGGCGAGTCATACAATCCTATAGTAATGAGCTCACCCAACGACGGCGGACGTCTGCGCTTCTATCAGAAACCTACCACTCCCGGCAGCTACGTGCTCACCGTAGCCGAAGGTGCGTGGATCACTGATGACGGACGCAAGAGCCCCGCCATCACAGCTACATATACTCTCGGCGAGGTATCGTCGACAGAGTGGTACTCCGATATCGTGCTCACTCCCGCCGATGGCGCAGCCGTGGAATCAATATCGCAGATCACAATCCGCTTTGAAGGCACCGAGGACGGTATAATCAATGATGATATGCTCAGCGGCGCTCAGGCAGCCACTCTCAAAAACAGCAAGACTGGTCAGGAATACGTGCCTACCATCGTAACTCTCACAAAAGATTGCGAGGGCGGCGTGCTGCACTTTGATGAAATCACCGAGCCGGGCAATTATCAGCTCATAGTTTCGGCAGGTCTCTTCCTTGACAATGTCACTGAAGCGGAGAGCCCCGAAATCCGTGCCACATATACCATCAAGGGCCAAAGCGCCGATTGGTACAGCGATATAGTGCTCAATCCCGCCGATGGAGCCGAGGTAGGTTCGCTCAAGAATATCGATATCCAGTTCCTCGGCACTGCCGATGGCCTCGACGACGCTGTGAGCCTGCGTGGCGAAGAGCTCGCTACACTCACCTGCGGCGACAAGGTTATCCCTGTGCAAATGGCAGTCGTGGCAGGCAGCGAATATGAAATCGGCCGCCTTGTATTCGACGAAATCACCGAGCCGGGTACATACCAGCTTTGGGTAGCCGAAGGCGCTTTCGTGGATTATGAGACACAATCTCTCTCCCCCGAGATCCGCGCTACATATACTGTCAAGGGTGAAGCTCCCGGATGGTACTCCGAAATCGTGCTCACTCCCGCCGATGGAGCTGAAGTAGGTTCGCTCAAGAATATTGATATCCAGTTCCTCGGTACGGGCGACGGCCTCGACGACGGTCTGCTCAGCGGCGCAAATCTTGCTACTCTCACCTGCGGTGACAATGTTTATAATGTGCAGTATGGTGTGGTGACAGGCGATGAATATGAAATCGGCCGTCTTGTATTCGAAGAAATCACCGAGCCCGGTGCATACCAGCTCTGGGTAGCCGAAGGCGCCTTCGTGGATTATGAGACCCAGTCTCCCTCTCCCGAGCTCCGTGCAACATACATCGTGACCGGCAGCCAGGATGAGCCCGAATATATGCAAAACTATACAATCGATCCGGCAGATGGCTCTGAAGTGACAAGCATCTCGCAGATCACCATCACTTTTGAAGCTGAAGACGGTATCGAAGTTACTCCCGGTATAGATCCTGCCGAAGCATCTATCGTCGAAGGCGAGGTGGATGAGTATGGCGCACAGTCAATCACTCTGGCCCGCAACGACATGAATTCAGGTGTGATCACATTCGAACAGATCACCGAGCCCGGCCTATATGCCGTATGGGTAGCCGAAGGCGTATTCTACGACTACGAGACCCATGCTGTCAATCCCGAAATCCTGATCGAGCTGACCGTGAAGAAGGCCGACGGTATCCTCTCCGTAGAGGCAAGCGCGGTATCGCCCTCCGCAATCTACGATCTGCAGGGACGCAAGCTGAGCGGCAAACCCGCATCAGGCATCTACATCATCGATGGCAAGAAAGTAATGATCAAATAATAGACTATCGTCTTGACAAGAATCGGGCTGCCCGTTAGGGTCGCCCGATTTTTTTTGTGCTTTGTGCAGGGGATTATTTCGCCAATCTAAGGCGGAGTGTCGCGCCGATGGTGCGGGGAGCGGCATACTGTGTGAAGCTGTTGCCGATGGATGTGAAATAAAAGGTGGAGTAGCGTGTGTCGGTGAGATTCTCAGCCCAGAGATTGAGACTCCAGAGGCGTGATTCGAGTGATATCTGCATGCCGAGCAGTGCGTAGAAGGGCTGGGTGAGATCGTTGGACTCATTCCATTTGATATCGCCCACACCACGGAGGTTGGCGCCGATGACGGGGCGTATCCCCTGCCATTGCAATGGCACACGCCACGTTGCCGAGGCGAAGAGTGTGTGCGAGGGCGAGTAGGGCAGGCGCTTGCCGGAGTAGTCGTTGCGTCCGTCGTCATAGCGGTGGAAAGTGGCTCGCGTGTAGCCATACGAGAGTGAGGCGCTCAGGCCGTCGGCGGGGCGCCAGGCGGCTGAAAGCTCAAGGCCGCGGCTGTAGGTACGGCCGGC
>CANSGE010000241.1 GCA_947646295.1 uncultured Bacteroidales bacterium | reverse complement strand
CCTCGAAGGCCGCGGCATCAATGCTTCATACGCCGTCGAGCAGGATTACACCGGCCGTGCTCTCGACCGCACCCTCGCACTCGGTATCGGCATCGGCTCGGGCTACCTGTTCGAGACTACCTTCGCCCGCGAGGCTACCAGCGACCTCACCGGCGAGCGCGGCGCTCTGATGGGTGCTATCCAGGGACTCTTCCTCGCGCAGTATGAAACTCTCCGCGAGCATGGGCATACCCCTTCCGAGGCCTTCAACGAGACCGTCGAGGAGCTCACTCAGTCGCTCATGCCGCTCTTCGCTGCGAAAGGCATGGACTGGATGTACGCCAACTGCTCAACCACGGCGCAACGTGGCGCTCTCGACTGGATGACGCCCTTCCATGACGCAATCAAGCCCGTGATGGAACGCCTCTACGAAAGCGTGCGCTCCGGACACGAGGCTCAGGTATCTATTGATGCCAATTCGCAGCCCGATTATCGCGAGAAGCTCAATGAAGAGCTTCGTCAGCTGCGCGAGAGCGAGCTCTGGCGCACTGCCGAGACCGTGCGCCGTCTCCGTCCCGAGAACGACTGATCACTGCGCTCTCTCAATACCATATCCTCCGGCCGTCGCGCGTGCTGATGGCCGGAGGATTCTGTTTATCATCCGCGGTCGTAATGAGGCATCTGCTCCGGGATCACCATTGAGATCTCCACCATGCCGGCTATCCGGTCGTCGCGGCGCCACGGAGTCTGATATATCATCTTGCGCAGGCCGCCTTTCGAGATGGTGTACGAATTGCTCTCGCCCGTCGCGAGCATGTGGCGGATTTTGGCTTGCGACTCCTCGGAGTGGCATCCGAAGAGATTTTGTCCGATCAGATCGCCGTGCGAGGCAAATGTGGCGCGGGCCTTTTCGTTCATGTACAATATCACGCCCTCTGCGTCACATACGGTCACGGCGCAGTTGAGCTGCTCAGCCCATTCAATATCTTTGATCATACTTATTTCTTGAAATAGTCCCAGATGTAAGCCGCCCCGGCCACCACGAGGATCAGGGCAATGATGACGCGCAGATTGGTCGAGAAATATTCGAGCAAGCCTAAGGCTATGGCGCCCAGGCCCGTCAGCAGCGGCTTGACGTTTGAGGTATTGTTATCCGGTTTCATGACGTTAGTTTTTTTGCAAATGTAACGTTTTTTCAGCCGGTATGATTGATAAAGCCGAAAAAAATCTTTCCTGCCTGCAGCCGAATGACTAACTTTGCGTAAATAATCAATCCCGGCCCCTCTATGATCAGTCACACCCGGCTCCGCCCGCCGCATATGGCTTACGCCACCGTACTTCTCACCGTGTTTGTGATTTTTACGGTGCTTTACCATTTTGTGCCGATGCTGCTCGATGAGCTCGCCTTTGCCGAAATGTACCGGAGCTACAATGCCGGGAGCGACGCTTTCTCGCTCAGGGCGCTGCTTGATTTTGCCGGCGAGATGCGCGAGTATGATAATTCGCGCCTGGCCAATGTACTCTCGCCGCTCACCACCATCGTGCATCCATGGTGCGATATAGCGCCGGCGGTGAGTGCGCTGATGGTAGTGGTGATGATCGCAGGTGCCGTCAGGCTCTCGGGCATCCGCAGGCACCGTGCGGGGCTTGCTGTGGGGGTGTGGGCGGCGATGTTGCTCTTCCTCCCGTGGCGAAACAGCATCCTCGTGGCCGACTATACGCTCAACTATGTATATGCCGCTGCGGTCAATGTCGTGTGGCTCATCGCATTTGCGTGGTGGAGCGGGCGCCGCCATGGTATTTGGGGAGTGGTGGGGATGGTGCTCCTCACTGTGGTCGCGGCGATGTGGCATGAGGGTTTCTCGGTAACCTTGCTCGCAGGGCTCGGGGTCGACTGGCTGGCCTCGGGCTGCCGCAAGCCGGCACGATGGTATCTGCCGACCATCATCTACCTTGGGGCTACGACTTTTATAGTATTCTGCCCCGGCGTGCTCGCGCGTGCGGGCGAGCAGATGCTCAATCACTTTGCATATTGTTCACCCTGTCGGGACTGATGATGGCTCTCTTCCGCGGCGGGCGGTGCATGCTCGCCGAAGCCTGGGGGTGGCCGGTGTTCAGGGTGATTTCGGCAGCTATGTTTGCAGGCGTGCTGCTCAGTATCATGGTGCAGCATACGGCGCGTACTACTTTTTGGCCAAGCTACTGCGCTATCATAGCTTTGATGATTTTGTGGCGTCCGGTCATCGGCCGGTTGCTGCAGCAGAGGGTTGCAAGGATGGCGGCGGGGCTGCTTTTTGGGCTGCTCGCAGTCCATGGGATATACGTCATCACATGGCAGAAGAAGTATTATGACGAAGCCGGGACGATCGTGGCGAAACTCATCGCAAGCCCCTCGGGCACGGCTTTCCATGACATAATTATGCCCGGGGAGCTGCCGGATATCACGCTCCGTATCCCTACATACAACCAATGGATCCTGGGCTTCAATTACATCTGCCTCGACAGCTATATGCACAGGAAGTGGCTTTCCGTGGTGCCCACCGCTTTGCGGGATCCATACAAGGATGCCGTGGCACTGGATGGAGGCGACGGCATCATGCTCACCGGGGGCGCACTATGGCGCCGGGGGGCGGATGAATTTGAGTATTC
>CANSGE010000240.1 GCA_947646295.1 uncultured Bacteroidales bacterium | reverse complement strand
TGGACTATATATCATTTTTTTCTTTTTGTGTCCAACTTTTGGGGTGCAGTTCACTGCGACCCCTGGGGTTATGCTGATGGTCGACTCTCCGAGTCGACGCTCCAGCACGTCCGGTGAGGTTTTTTTTATGGTCGTCTTTATGCTGTGCGGGCGCGCGAATGCTACGGAGGGCCGGGTGTTTCGATTTTTTATTTCGGAGAATGATGATTATCTTTGTGGTATGATTTCGATTGTTCCTTTTTCGGCAGATAGGGGCGCGGAGTGGGATGAGTTTGTCCGCCGTGCCAAGAATGGTACGTTTTTGTTTGAGCGTGCTTATATGGATTACCACAGTGACCGCTTTACAGACCGGTCGCTGATGGCTTATGATGGCCACGGGCGTGTGGTGGCTGTGCTGCCGGCATCGGGCCACGGTGCGGAGGTGCGCAGTCACGGGGGACTGACCTACGGGGGCTGGGTGATGGCCCGGCGGCATTTTGACGCCAATGTGATGCTGGAGGTGTGGGATGAGATGCGCCTATATTATTCCGCGGAGGGTTTCCGCACATTATTATATAAGCCTGTGCCGTACATTTATGCGGCGTATCCGTCGGAGGAGGATCTTTATGCGATTTTCAGGCATGGTGGGCGGCTCGCGGTGTGCAATATCTCGTCGACGGTGGATCTGACGGATCCGATACCGTTCAATGAGTTGTCGCGGCGTGGTGTGGCGAAGGCGCGCAGTAATGGGCTGCGTGTGGCGGCTACGTGTGATTGGGCGGCTTTCTGGCGGGTGCTGAATGATGTGCTGCTGTCGCGTCATGGTGTGGCTCCGGTGCATAGCCGTGCGGAGATGGAGCGGCTGGGGGCGGCCTTTCCGGGCAATATACGGCTTCATGGTGTGTACGAGGGCGATGAGCTGATAGCGGGTACGGTGATATATGAGTGCGGGGGCCGTGTGGCGCACGCGCAATACATCGCCGCCACGGAGCGTGGACGGGAGTTGCGGGCGTTGCCTTTGCTTTTCAATACGCTGATGACGGAGTATCGTGAGGCGGGATTCCGCTATTTCGACTTCGGAATATCCAATGAGGACGGGGGGCGGTATCTCAATGCCGGGCTGCTCGCGCAGAAGTCGGGTTTCGGTGGCCGTGGGGTGGCATACAATATGTATGAGATAAATTTGCAGGATTGAGGGATAAATCGTAACTTTGCAGCCGAATTGTGGACAGATTTGGCTGCTTGCAACCACACGAAAAAATGCTAAAATCGCGTGTCTGTGCCCGGCTGCGGGCATGGATTCCGGCCAAATCGCCCGCACTTCCATCGCAGGATCGTGCGGTCATTTTTTTACGTTTTACTCTCTAAGCTAATTTGGCTATGAATTATCTTTTCACTTCAGAATCAGTATCAGAAGGGCATCCCGACAAGGTGGCCGACCAGATTTCCGACGCGGTGCTCGACGAGTTTCTCGCCCGTGACCCGCAGTCGAAGGTGGCATGCGAGACCCTTGTGACCACGGGTCAGATCGTGGTGGCAGGCGAGGTGCGCTCGGAGGCCTACATTGATATAATGCGCGTGGCGCGCGAGGTAGCGTGCCATGTGGGCTACGACCGCTCGGAGCTTGGCTTCGACGGTGCATCGTGCGGCGTGCTGCTGGCGGTGCATGAGCAGAGCCCCGACATCAACCGCGGCGTGGACCGCGCCCAGGCCGAGGAGCAGGGCGCAGGCGACCAGGGCATGATGTTCGGCTACGCCACCAACGAGACTCCCCTCTATATCCCGCTCACGCTGGCGCTGAGCCATGCTCTGCTCAAGGAACTGGCCGTGATACGCCGCGAAGGTGTCGATATGACCTATCTGCGCCCCGACTCCAAGAGCCAGGTGACTGTGGAATACAGCGAGGACGGCAAGCCCCTGCGCGTGGATACCATCGTGATATCTACCCAGCATGACGAATTTGTGACTCCGGCTTCGGCAGGCCTTACGCAGGACGAATGCGACGCCCGCATGCAGCAGATCATCGACCGCGATGTGCGTGATATCCTGCTGCCGCGTGTCAAGAAGCTGCTGCCCGACGATATCAAGGCGCTCTTCGGCGAGGATGTGAAGATACTCGTCAATCCTACAGGCAAATTCGTGGTGGGCGGCCCCAACGGCGATACCGGCCTGACCGGCCGCAAGATCATCGTGGATACCTACGGCGGCCACGGTGCGCATGGCGGCGGCGCCTTCTCCGGCAAGGACCCCTCGAAAGTCGACCGCTCGGCGGCATATGCGGCGCGCCATATCGCCAAGAATCTCGTGGCGGCCGGTGTGGCCGACCGTGCCCTGGTGCAGGTGGCCTACGCCATCGGTGTGGCAGAGCCTGTGAGCTTGTGTGTGAATACCTACGGCACGGGCAAGGTGGGCCTCTCCGACGGTGAGATCTCGCGCCGCGTGTCGCAGATCTTCGACATGCGCCCGCACTCCATCGAGCAGCGTCTCAAGCTCCGCGCCCCCATCTACCGCGAGACATCGACTTACGGCCATATGGGCCGCACGCCCCGCACCGTGGTGAAGACATTCCCCGGACTCGACAAGCCCTGCGAAGTGGAGCTCTTCACTTGGGAGAAACTCGATGCCGTGGATGCCGTCAAGGCAGCCTTCGGTCTCTGACAAAGAAGTCGTACCGACGACCGACAGAGATAAGATATAAAGTC
>CANSGE010000239.1 GCA_947646295.1 uncultured Bacteroidales bacterium | reverse complement strand
AGACGGTGGACGGGATAGCAGATAAAATGCTCAACTTCCTGGAGAATCATGATGAGCAGCGATTCGCATCCAAGCAGTACGCCGGCAACGCATGGAATGTGGTGCCGTCACTCGTAGTCAGCGCCATGTTCAATACCGGTGCATTCATGCTTTACGGCGGTCAGGAGCTGGGCGAACCGGCAGCCGATGCCGAGGGATACAGCGGCTACGACGGACGCACCACCATCTTTGATTACTGGAGTGTGGCGAAAATTCGCCGCTGGCTCAACAAGGGCGACTGCAAAGGCGCTCTTTCAGAAAGTGAAAAAGCTTTGCGCAAGCTCTACGCGCGCGTATTAAATATATGTAATGCCGAAAAGGCTGTGAGCGAAGGCAAGTTCTTTGACCTCATGTACGTCAATTACGAGAATCCGCGCTTCAATCCGCACCGCCATTACGCCTTCATGCGATATTCTGATGGCGAGCTACTTGTGATCGTCGTGAATTTCTCCGACGAAGAAGCCCAGGTGGCCATAAATATCCCCGCGCATGCTTTTGAATATCTGGAGATGCCCGTAGGAGCGGCTCTCGCCACGGACCTCCTCACCGGCGAAAAATCTTTGAAAGTGCTCTCCGATCACGAGCCTTTCCTGACGCATATACCGGCCAAGGGAGCCGTGATATGGAAGATTACGGCTGAGAGCCTCAAGTCCGATCCAAAAAAAGAATCTAAAAAAGACACGATAAAATCTCCCCGGAAGTTAAAAAAATCGTAACTTTGCACTCAAATTTTCCTACCTCATTTAAAATGAATACCATTTTACCCCCCTTCAAAATTTTCTCCGGTACAAAATCGCGTTATATGGCCGAAGAAATTTGTAAAGAACTCGGTGTCGAACTTGGCAAAATGAACATCCAGCACTTTGCCGACGGCGAATTTGAAGTCTCTTTTGAAGAGTCAATCCGTGGCTGTGAAGTTTTCCTTGTACAATCCACTTTCCCCAACAGTGACAACCTCATGGAGCTTCTGCTCATGATCGACGCTGCCAAGCGCGCTTCAGCCAGCTCCGTTATCGCTGTAATGCCTTATTTCGGCTGGGCACGTCAGGACCGCAAGGACAAACCCCGCGTTTCGATCGCGGCCAAACTCGTATCCGACCTTCTGGTAGCAGCCGGTGTCGACCGTGTCATCACCATGGACCTCCACGCCGACCAGATCCAGGGATTTTTCAATATCCCCGTAGATCACCTCTATGCCTCTTCGGTATTCATTCCCTATATCCAGTCGCTCAATCTCGAAAATATGGTCATCGCCACACCCGACGTCGGTGGTGCCAAACGAGCCAACTCATACGCAAAATATCTCGATGTGCCCCTGGTGCTCTGCCACAAGCAACGTGCCAAGGCCAATGTAGTCGCCAAGATGACTGTCATCGGCGATGTACAGGACAAAAACGTCATTCTCATCGACGACATGGTCGATACAGCAGGTACAATCACCAAAGCAGCCGACCTCATGCTCCAGAACGGCGCCCGCTCCGTGCGTGCACTGTGCTCACATGCTATCATGAGTGATCCGGCTACCGAACGTGTCAACGAAAGCGGACTCTGCGAAATGATTTTCACCAACTCTATTCCGTACCAGAAGGATTGCCCCAAATGCACTATCATATCTGTTGCTCGCCTCTTCGCTGACACAATTCGTCGTGTGCACAATTTCGAGTCTATTTCATCGCAATATCTTATCAAATAATAATACATAGTATAAATACTATATGAAAAAAAGTCCCTTGCAGAAGGCCCGTGCGGCCTACCAGCCCAAGCTCCCCATCGTTCTTACCGGAGCTGTAAAGGCTGTTGAAGGTAAGCCCACTCAGTCTGTGGCCAACCAGGAAGAAATTCACCAGTTGTTTCCCAATACTTACGGTTTGCCCGAACTCAAATTCGAAAAAAACAATGCTCCCGGTGCAGGTCGCCCCGTCAATGTCGGTGTGATCCTCTCAGGCGGTCAAGCCCCCGGCGGTCACAACGTAATCTCCGGTCTCTTTGACGGTATCAAGCGCATCCACCGCGACAGCCGTCTCTTCGGCTTCCTTATGGGCCCCGGTGGTTTGGTCGATCATAAGTACATCGAACTGACTTCAGCCATCATCAACGAATACCGCAATACCGGCGGTTTCGATATCATCGGCTCAGGTCGTACAAAACTTGAGACAAAAGAGCAGTTTGACAAAGGCCTCGAAATCATCAAGGAACTTGATATCAAAGCAATCGTTATCGTAGGTGGCGACGACTCCAATACCAACGCCGCCGTGCTCGCTGAATATTACAAGAGCATCAATGCCGGTGTACAGGTGATCGGATGCCCCAAAACAATCGACGGCGACCTCAAGAACGAATGTATCGAGACATCTTTCGGCTTCGATACCGCTACAAAGGTGTACTCTGAAGTAATCGGCAATATCCAGCGCGACTGCAACTCCGCTAAGAAATATTGGCACTTCATCAAGCTCATGGGCCGCTCTGCCAGCCATATCGCACTCGAATGCGCCCTCCAGACCCAGCCCAATATCTGCATCATCTCTGAAGAGGTCGAAGCTAAGAACATGACTCTCGATGAAGTGGTGAATAATATCGCCGACATCGTGGCCGCCCGCGCTCAGTACGGCAATAATTTCGGTCCTGTGCTCATTCCCGAAGGCCTTATCGAATTTATCCCCGCCATCAAGAAGC
>CANSGE010000238.1 GCA_947646295.1 uncultured Bacteroidales bacterium | reverse complement strand
CCTTTCTCTTTGGGACCACGTTGACGCCAAATTTTCAGATTTACGCTGATTGTATTTTCCATATTGATGTTTTGCTTCATTGGCACCGTGACGGCGCGAGGCCGTCGCGGACGCGTGGTTTGAGATTACGACTTGTAGTTGCGGGTCTGTACTTTGATGGCTTCGTAGTGGAGTGGTTCCTTGATGAGGATAGGCTTCTCATTGTCGCCGGTGTACTTCCAGCAGCTTACATACATATATTTATCATCGCGGCGTGCGGCTTCGCCGTCGGCGGTCTGATATTCTTCGCGGAAGTGAGCGCCGCAAGATTCGTTGCGGTTGAGGGCGTCGATAGCCATCATCTTGGCGATCACGAGGAAGTCTTCGAGGCGGAGGGCCTTTTCGAGCTCTGTATTGAGGTCGTCGGCCTTACCTACGACGCGGAGGTCGGTATAGAATTCCTTGCGTACTTCCTCGATTTCGTCGACAGCCTTCACGAGGCTCTGGAGCGTACGGCCCATACCCACGAGATTCCACATCACGTGTCCGAGGCGCTTGTGGATTTCATCGGGGCTCTTTGTACCCTTGATGTTCATGAGCTTTTCGATACGTGCGCGCACGTCAGCCTCAGCCTTGTCAAACTCGGGAGTGTTGGTGGTGAAGTGAGGCACCTTGATCTGGTCGCTCAGATAATTCTGCATGGTGTAGGGGAGCACGAAGTAGCCGTCGGCGAGACCCTGCATGAGGGCAGACGCACCGAGGCGGTTGGCGCCGTGGTCGGAGAAGTTGCATTCGCCGATGGCGAAGAGACCCTTGATAGAAGTCTGGAGCTCGTAGTCAACCCAGATACCACCCATCGTGTAGTGCGATGCGGGGAAGATCATCATCGGGGTTTCGTAGGGGTTGTCATCAGAGATCATCTGATACATATCGAAGAGGTTGCCGTAGCGGTCGCGCACGACATCTTCGCCCAGACGTTCGATGGCATATTTGAAGTCGAGGTAAACGGCATTGCCGGTACCTACGCCGTAGCCGGCGTCGCAACGTTCCTTAGCTGCACGCGATGCGATATCGCGGGGGCAGAGGTTGCCGAAAGCCGGATAACGGCGTTCGAGATAGAAGTCGCGGTCTTCGTCGGGGATATCGGTCGGTTTCTTCTTGCCGGCGCGGATAGCTTCGGCATCTTCCTTCTTTTTGGGCACCCAGATGCGGCCGTCGTTACGGAGCGATTCGCTCATGAGGGTGAGCTTCGACTGATCTTCACCGTGAACGGGGATACATGTGGGGTGGATCTGAGTGAAGGCGAGGTTGGCCAGATAAGCGCCTTTCTTGAAAGCCTGGATGGCGGCGGAGCCGTTGCAACCCATAGCGTTTGTCGAGAGGAAGAAAGCGCGGCCATAGCCACCTGTGGCGAGCACCACGGCGTGAGCGGCATAGCGTTCGATCTCGCCGGTGATGAGGTTGCGCACGATGATACCGCGGGCGCGGCCGTCGATGATGACCACGTCGAGCATCTCACGGCGCACGAATGACTTCACAGTGCCTTTCTGGATCTGGCGGTTGAGTGAAGCGTAGGCACCGAGGAGGAGCTGCTGGCCTGTCTGGCCTTTGGCGTAGAATGTACGGCTCACCTGGGCGCCACCGAACGAACGGTTGGCCAGCAGGCCGCCGTATTCGCGGGCGAAGGGCACACCCTGTTCGACGCACTGGTCGATGATATTGTTTGATACTTCGGCAAGACGGTATACGTTGGCTTCGCGTGAGCGGAAGTCGCCGCCTTTCACTGTATCGTAGAAGAGACGGTATACGGAGTCACCGTCGTTCTGATAATTCTTGGCTGCATTGATACCACCCTGGGCTGCGATAGAGTGAGCGCGGCGGGGGCTATCCTGGATGCAGAAGTTGAGCACATTGAAACCGAGTTCGCCCAGAGTCGAGGCAGCTGATGCGCCGGCGAGGCCTGTACCTACGACGATGATGTCGAGGAGACGTTTGTTGGCCGGGTTGACGAGTTTCTGATGAGCCTTATAGTTGGTCCATTTCTCAGCGACGGGGCCTTCAGGGATTTTAGAGTCGATCTGATACTCAGGAAGGCTTGATGATTCAATGTCGGCAAAGTCCTGCATGATAGGACTTGAATCGATCATATCTTTGATTTTATTGAGATCTATCATCTTTCCGAGAAATTAATTGTTGTTAGTATTTGATTCTGTAGCGTCCTGCTGTGCGGGAGCTGCTTCCTTGGCAGCGCGGGAAGACTGGAGGAATGCGATGTACTGCGAGAGCTGGCTTACCTGACGGTCGAGCTTCATCACGGCTTCGGGCATACCTACGTTGGCGCACTGTTTTTTGTAAGCGTCGAGGATGAGGTTGGCGCGTTCGACGAATGCTGTGCCGTTTTCCACGAGGAAATCAGCCTGAGCTTCCTGCTGGGCCATCACGCTTTCGCCGGCGTTCTTGAATGCGAGGGTTGCCTCGTTGTTGAAGTCGGTGAAGAGTTTGTCGGCCTGTTCGCCCCAGTATTCAGCATACTGTTCCTGGAGAGCTTCGTTTTCAGTATAGTAATTATTGTGGGCATGCACGGTGAATACGATAGCCTGTGCGATGAAGAGGAGCACCACGATAGATGTCCACCAGCAGCCGATGGTCTTGAGACGCTGGATCCAGATGTTGTTGTCCCAGCCTACAGTGTGGAACATCGACCAGAAGCCGTGGTTCATGTGGAACCAGAGAGCGATGAAGCCG
>CANSGE010000237.1 GCA_947646295.1 uncultured Bacteroidales bacterium | reverse complement strand
TACTCCGTACTTGCGCGCTATGCGTATGATGTCGGGCTCGATGGCCTTCTGGATCTCATACACTTCGTGATTGGCGCGCTGTACTGTGGCTTTGTGGCGTTGTAGCTCGAGGTAATAGTCGTCGCCCATGAGGTCTTTCCACCACTTCACGCGCTCCTCGGCTTCCTCGACGCGACCCGCCTGAAGAAGTTTCGGAATCTCGCCGCCGAGGCATGCCGATGAAATGATGAGGCCTTCGTGATGTGCGGCGATGGCTTCTTTGTCGGTGCGCGGGTGATGGTAGAAACCTTCAGTCCAGGCTTGCGAAACGAGTTTTATGAGATTCTTGTAGCCGGTCTTGTTTTTTGCGAGTACGACGAGGTGGCGCCCCTTGTCGGTACGGTCGGTGCGGTCGTGCAGGGAGCCTTCGGCCACATACATCTCGCAGCCGATTATAGGCACGAATATTTTGGCTGACAGCTCCGAGATACGGCTTTCGATGGCCTCAATGCTCTCGCATTCGGCCGGAGCCTCGCCCCCTTGGAGGGCTTTCAGACGCTTTTTCAGGTCTTTTATCTCTGACTGTACCGGTTTGTTTTTCTTATTTACGTAATTGGTGAATTCCTTTATGCCGTACATCACACCGTGATCGGTCAAGGCAATGCCGGGCATACCGTCGGACATGGCTTTGTCGACGATTTTCGGGATGGCGGCCTGCCCGTCAAGGAGGGAGTATTGGCTGTGGACGTGTAGATGGACGAACATTAGAATTATTCCTACAATATTATATTATACCTCTGATTTGTGCTATATCGTCGATATTGTGTCGGCGGCAATAGTCGCGGATACCTTCGATAGTCTTGATGGTGGCTGCGGGGTCAATGAAGTTTGCCGTACCGATCTGCACGGCTGTGGCACCGGCCATGATGAACTGGAGAGCATCGTTGGCATCGCATATGCCTCCGAGACCTACTACGGGAATGTGTACTTTCTTGGCCACCTGCCAAACCATACGCACTGCTATGGGGCGTACGGCGGGGCCGGAGAGTCCTCCGGTGACAGTGGATATGTGCGGACGCCGGCGCTCGACGTCGATCGACATGGCAAGAATGGTGTTGATGAGCGAAACGCTGTCGGCACCGGCACCTTCGACAGCAAGAGCTATCTCAGTGATATCAGTGACGTTGGGGGTGAGTTTCACCATGAGGTGACGCGGCCATGCCTTGCGCACGGCTTCGGTGACCTGAGCCGCGCCATCGGTGGTGGTGCCGAATGACATTCCGCCGGCTTTCACGTTGGGGCAAGAGATATTTACCTCGATAGCATGGATTTTTTCGAGCGGAGCGAGGCGTTCGGCCACTGCTACGTAATCGCTGATGGAGGCTCCTGAGACGTTGACGATTACCTCTGATTGATACCCGGTGAGAGTGGGGTAGATGTGTTCGATGAAATAGTCGACGCCTTTGTTCTGAAGTCCGACGGCGTTGATCATACCCATGGGAGTCTCAACCATGCGCGGCGCCGGGTTGCCCTGGCGCGGATTGAGTGTAGTGCCTTTGACGATGAATGCGCCTAAATCGTCGAGTGGGATAAGGTCGGCAAATTCTGTGCCATAACCGAATGTGCCGGAGGCGGTCATGACGGGATTTTTCAGTTTGAGGCCGGCACCGAGATCGACTTCGAGATTTATAGCCATGTCAAATCATTTATATTGAAAACCGGACCCTGGGTGCATACGCACACATGGCCTTCTTTTGTATTTTCCACGCAGCAGAGGCACGCTCCGAGTCCGCATGCCATCATATTTTCGAGCGAGACGTAGCATTCCGTGCCGTTTTGGGCGGCTATGCGCGCTACGGCTTTCATCATGGGTGTGGGACCACAGCAATATATGCGGTCGAATCGCTTACGGCTGCCGTCGAGGTATTCGTGAGCGGTGACCATGCCGTGAAGTCCGCAGGAGCCGTCGTCGGTGGTGATGGCTACATCGACCGCGCCGTCGAAGAGATCAACGATCCCGGCGATATCATTGGCTGTGCGTGCGCCGATGAGCACGTGGGGGCGGTGTCCGCGGGCTGCCAGTTGCGTACATAGGTAGATAAGCGGAGCCGTGCCTACGCCGCCACCGGTGAGCAGTACGTCGCTGCCTTGGGCAAGATCGTCGATAGGGAAGCCATTCCCGAGAGGCATGAGCATATTGACGGATTGTCCGATAGGTGTGGCCACAAGATGCTCTGTGCCTTCACCCACAGGTTTGACGAAAAGACGCATGCGTCCCTGGGGAGTCACATCCGAAATAGAGATGGGGCGACGCAACATGGTGCCGGGGCTATTCTCGATTTTGACTTCTACAAATTGTCCCGGGCGGGTAGGGGGCAGCTGATGCCCGTCGGCGCCGGCAAACGTGAGTATGCTGCATCCGCCGGGTAGCTGAATCTTGTCGGTCAGTACAAGGTTGAGTAGGTGCTTGCTCATTGGGATATGTATTGTTGTGCGGCTTGGAGCGTCTCGGGCTTTCCTACATCGAACCAATGGGCCTCAGCAGGAAGTCGGAACGAGTGGATGTCGAAACCTTCACATTGTTTTTTATAAAAATCTATGATCGAAAATGCCTGATCAGCCGGAGCGAATTTTGCCAGCTCAGGATAGAGCGAGGGCGATACGATGTGCACGCCTCCGAATGCCAAGGCATGCTGGCCGGCCGGCAACTCAAGGGCCTCGGGCATACATTTTGATGGCGAGCTGGTCCAGCCGGTCATGCGTTCGTC
>CANSGE010000236.1 GCA_947646295.1 uncultured Bacteroidales bacterium | reverse complement strand
ACGGCCTGGTGGAAGATTCGGTGGTGATCGAGCCGACGCCCGGTCAACGCTATACGCTGCCTCTCACGTTGCTTGTGAAGGAGGACTTTTCGAAGCTAAGTGCCGCCGAGATGAAGGATAGCCCGATGACTGTAATCGAGAATCAGACGGTGGATTTAGGTCAGATAGACCGCGCGGGCGAGCCAGTGACGGCTACATTCACCATATCCAATGCGGGCAAGCATCCGCTGAAGATACGGCGTGTCTACTCGACTGATGCCGGAGTGAGCGTGAGCTGCGACGCCACGGAGATAAAGAAGGGTAAGAAGGCACGCGTGACGGTCACTGTCGACCCGCGGGTGCAGACGGGCGGACTGCTTAATTCGCGCGTCAATGTAGTGACCACCGACCCTCTCTCGCCCACCCAGGTGGTGCGTATCGTGGGTACGTATTGATTGATCACTCGCGCAGGCGCGAGTCAATGATGATGGTCACAGGGCCGTCATTGACGAGCTCGACCTGCATGTCGGCCCCGAAAATGCCGTGTGCCACCGGCCTGCGGATGGCGGCGGATACAGCTGCCATGTATCGCTCGTAGAGTTGTGTGGCGAGCTCATGCCGGGCCGCACGGATGTAGCTGGGACGGTTGCCCTTGCGGGTGGATGCTGTGAGGGTGAATTGGCTTACGGCGAGGACGTCGCCGCCGATGTCGGCAACGGAGCGGTTCATCACACCGGTCTCGTCGGGGAAGATGCGCAGGGCGGCCGTTTTGGCGGCGAGCCAGTCGCAATCGGCCTCGGTGTCGCCATCCTCGACGCCCACGAGTATCATGAGTCCTCGGCCTATAGCGCCGACAGTATTGCCGTCAACGCTCACTTGCGCCCGGCTCACACGTTGTATCACTATTCTCATTTTTCAGTGCTTCAGTAAGGATTTTCGCTTTGGCATTGCCTACCAAGGCGGCAATTTCGTCGTATTTTGCCTCGCGTAGACGTTTTACGCTCTTGAAATGTTGCAGGAGGGCTGTTTTGGTCTTGTCGCCTATCCCCTTGATGGAATCCAGCTCGCTGGCGATGGCGCTCTTGCTGCGGCGGTTGCGGTGGTGGGTGATACCGAAGCGGTGGGCTTCGTCGCGCAGATGCTGTACGATGCGCAGCGATTCGCTGTTCTTATCTATGTACAGAGGCACGCTGTCGCCGGGGAAGTATATTTCTTCGAGGCGCTTGGCTATGCCCACCACGGCGATGGTGCCGCGCAGGCCGATAGACTCGAGAGCCTCGACGGCTGCGCTGAGCTGCCCCTTGCCGCCATCGACCACGATGAGCTGCGGCAATTCCTCGCCTTCTTCCATCAGGCGGGTGTAACGGCGCGTGAGCACTTCCTTCATCGAGGCAAAGTCGTCGGGGCCCACGACGGTCTTGATGTTGAAGTGCCGGTAGTCGCGTTTGGATGGCTTGGCGTCGCGGAACACCACGCAGGATGCCACGGGATTGGTGCCCTGGATATTGGAGTTGTCGAAACATTCGATATGGCGTGGCAGCTCGGAGAGGCGGAAGTCGGTCTTCATGCGCTCGAGGATCTGCTCGGTGCGTTGCTCGGGATTGTGCTTGGCCATGTGCTTGAGGTCGTCGATGCGGTTCTGCCGGGCGTTGCGCTGCGATACCTCGAGGAGCTTGGCCTTGTCGCCTCGGCGAGGTATGGTGAAAGTGACGTCCGGCATCTCGACTTCGGGCGCAAGCGGCACGACGACTTCATCGAAGGTGACCCCGAGTGTCTCGCGAATTTCTGACATCGCATAGGACAGTATCTCGGCGCGGGTCTCGGAGAGCGAGCGCTTGTAGCGCAATGTGGCGCTCCGCACCACGGCACCGCGGCGTACGTGCATATAGTTGACGTAGACGTCGTTGTCGTTGTCATCACCGTCGATGCCGAAAACGTCGATATCGGCGATGGTCTGGCTCACGATGACGCTCTTCGACTGGTAATTTTCGAGCAGCCGGTAGCGCTCCTTCAGCTCCTGGGCCTCCTCGAATTTGAGTTCGGAGGCAAGCCGGCCCATCTCGTCGCGCAGATAAGTCATCAATTCGCCGGTCTCGCCTCGGAGAATCTGCTTGATGTGGGCGATGCGGCGTGTATATTCCTCGGGCGAGATCAGCCCGGTGCAACATCCGGGGCAACGCTTGATGTGATATTGCAGGCACAGGCGTCCGGTGCCTTTGCGGAGATATTCCGGAGTGATGGGGAGGCGGCAGGTGCGCAGGGGGTATATCTCGCGTATGAGCTCGAGCACGGTTTTCGCCACGGCAGTGTTGGTGTACGGGCCGTAGTATTTTGAGCCGTCGCGTATATGCTGGCGTGTGAGGAACACGCGCGGATATAGCTCGTTGGTGACCACGATCCAGGGATATGATTTGTCGTCTTTGAGGAGTACATTGTATCGCGGTTTGTACTCCTTGATCATGGAGTTTTCGAGATTCAGTGCGTCTTGCTCCGTCGGGACGACGATGTACGACATGTCGGCGATATTGCGCACGAGCAGATTTGTGCGCAGTACGTCGTGCGTGCGGTTGAAGTACGACGAAACGCGGCGTTTGAGATTTTTGGCTTTGCCGACGTATATCACCGTACCCTCGCTGTCGTAATATGTATATACACCGGGGGTGTCGGGAAGGAACGAGATTTTCTCTCTGAGGGCGGCCGATTTTTCGTGCTTGGGCATATGGGGAAACAGATACGAAAACAACCGCACCGGAGTCCGGCGCGGTTGTTGTGGTTA
>CANSGE010000235.1 GCA_947646295.1 uncultured Bacteroidales bacterium | reverse complement strand
TGCTCGACAACTTCACTCCTGAGAGAACAAAAGCTGCCGTGGAACTTATACGCTCTAAGAATCCTTCGGTTGAAATCGAATCATCGGGAGGTATCACTATCGATACTCTGCGTGCTTATGGCGAAACCGGTGTCGACTTTATTTCAGTAGGGGCGTTGACCCACTCTGTAAAAGGTCTTGATATGAGTTTCAAAGCCGAAAAGTAATAAAAAACATACGACATGAGCGGCATTTCCTTTCGCGGGAGATGCCGCTCACGTATTTATTCGTTGCCGCGTTTGATGAGCAGGATTGTCTTTACCGCAAGGTCGAACGCTATGATTTTAGCATTGCCGTTCATTGCGGTATCGGCGCATGCTTTGCTGAAGAGTTCGAGCAGCTTCTCTACGTTGCGTTCGTTGATGAATGGTGAGAATTTTTGAGCGAAAGCACGTTCGTCAGGAGTCATGGCTACAAGACGGTCATCCCCGACGTTCATGATAAAGTTTTCGCCAATCATGCGTGCGCAATATTCATAGAAGCGCAGGGAGCCTTCGCGCCCCAGGGCGGCGATGTCCAGACTCCAATCCCGCAGGTCCTTGACCCGGCGCTGCCATGCCGCGCGCATCAGTTCCATGAAGAATGAAATGTATTTGCGGCGCTCGCTATCAACGTTTATTAGATTTGTGGCCCGGGTCACGCTTCCTTCAGCCAATGCAGCTGCCGCATCCGCAACCTGCGGGTCGACGGCCATTGACTGTTGAAGTATGTCCGAAAGCTGCGCCTCGGAGTAGGGGGCTACCGCTATGCGCTGGGTGCGTGAATAGATGGTGGGAAGAATTGATGCGGGGCTGTCGGATGTGAGGATGAATATCGTATCGGCAAAAGGCTCTTCGATCACCTTCAGCATCTTGTTGGCTGCTTCAGTACGGAGGCGTTCCGGAAGCCACAGGAGCACAATTTTGTATTTAGCCTGCCGCGCCTTGAGGTTGAGACGTGATAGCAGAGCGGTGATTTCCTCGACATAGATGGCCGGCTGCCCGTTGGGATTACCGAGCGAAGAGAGCCACGTGTCGAAGTTCATATACATGTCGTGTTGCATCAGGTCACGGAATTCGCCTGCATAGTCATTGCATATGGTGGGCTTGGAATTCTTTTTGAGCAGAGGGAAGCAGAAGATTGTGTCGATGTGATTGAACGTCTCGTGCTGGATACAGTCGGGGCACTGGCCGCAGCTATCGCCTGATGGTGTGCGGCGGGAGCAATGTATATATTGGGCTGCCGCTCTTGCAAGGGCATACTTGGCGGTGCCGGGCTGTCCGTGCAGCAGGATGGCATGAGGAATGCGGCCTGCGTCGATCATCTCGCGCAAGCGTCGCTTTGTATCTTCGTGACCCGGAATATCGGCAAATCTCATGGGGTGGGGCGCTCGTTCTTTGCGACGTAATCGCGTACTTTACGGAAAAGACGGGTGGCGAAAACGAAGTCGTTGAGAGCTTCGTTGGACGTCGTATAGATCTGGCTCATGTCGCCTACCCATTCGCGGTGTCCCTTGTTGATGAAAATGATATTCTCACCGATGCCGAGCACTGAGTTCATGTCGTGGGTATTGATGACAGTAGTGATATTATACTCATGTGTGATGTCCCGGAGCAGTTCGTCAATGACGATTGACGTTTTGGGGTCGAGGCCGGAGTTGGGCTCATCGCAAAAGAGATATTTGGGGTTCAGTGCGATGGCACGGGCGATGGCTACACGCTTCTGCATGCCGCCGGATATCTCCGACGGATACTTATTTTCGGCGCCTTTGAGGTTGACGCGTTCGAGGCAGAACATGGCACGCTCACGCATTTCATCGTAACTCTGACGGGTAAACATATTGAGTGGAAACATGACATTTCCAAGCACCGTTTCGGAATCAAAGAGAGCTGACCCCTGGAAGAGCATACCGATTTCCTTGCGGAGATCCTTTACTTGATCTTGATTCATGCCGAGTATATCGCGGCCGTCGAAGAGGATCTGTCCTGATTCGGGGCGCATAAGTCCTACGAGGGATTTCATCAGCACCGTCTTGCCGGAACCGCTCTGTCCGATGATGAGATTTGTCTTACCGGTATAAAATGTCGCGCTTACGTCATGGAGGACGGTGCGGTCATCGAATGATTTTACTACGTTTTTTACCTCGATCATTGGAGCAGAAGTTTTGTGAGTAATACATCAAAAAGCAGGATGAGGATAGAGCTTGCCACTACACCATTTGTGCTGGCTTTGCCGACGTCGAGTGCGCCGCCTTTGACGTAGTAGCCATAGAAGGATGCGACGGAAGCAATAATGTATGCAAATACGACAGACTTGATGAGGCCATACCATACGTACCATTCCTGGAAGAGGGCCTGCAGGCCGTATACGTATCTTGACACAGTGATGATGTCAGTGACGAGCGCCACCAGATATCCACCAATAAGAGAGGTAGCCATACAGATGATCACAAGCGCAGGCATGAATGCCACAAAGGCCACGATCTTCGGCAGGACAAGGAAGTTTGAAGAGTTGACACCCATGATTTCAAGTGCGTCGATTTGTTCGGTGACACGCATTGTGCCTATTTCCGATGCTATATTTGAGCCTACTTTACCGGCAAGAATAAGGCATAGGATTGAATTTGAAAATTCGAGGAGCACGATATCTCGGGTGGCCAGACCCACCGAATATGCCGGGATAAGCGGCGACGAAATATTAAGCTGCATCTGAATGGCGATGACCGCTCCGATAAACAGCGAAATGATGATGACCAGTGGGAT
>CANSGE010000234.1 GCA_947646295.1 uncultured Bacteroidales bacterium | reverse complement strand
ACTCTGCCGGTGACATTCAGCGCCAACATTGCCATGACCATCGGCTTCCTGACAGGTCTTACCATCGACATCCTCTCCGACACTCCCGGTGTGAGCGCGCTGGCCTGCACCATCCTCTCCTTTGTGCGCCGACCTGTTTTCCATCTCTATGTCGCATCCGACATTGATCTGGCCGAACAGCGTCCATCCCTCTCCACAATGGGCTATGCCGCATTCCTCAAATACGCCTTCACGATGATTGTGATTTACTGCCTGCTTGTATTCACAATCGAGTCATTCCGTATTTTCGATATCCGCCTATGGCTCCTCAGAGTCGCGGCAAGCTCTATATACACTTTCATTATTATTTACGCAATAGCCTGCCTGACCAGAAGCAAACGTGAGAAAAGACTATAAACTCGAAAAACGTAAATTTATAATCGGCGGTTTCCTGGTACTGATCGCTATTATTTATGGTATTCGTCTCTTTGATCTCCAGCTCAACGATGAACGCTATAAAAAATCAGCCGACTCAAACGCATTCCTCAAGAAGACCGTCTACCCCTCTCGCGGTCTGATGTATGACCGTAAAGGCGAGCTGGTGGTATACAATCAACCGGCATACGACGTCATGCTCATACCCCGCGACGTAAAGCCGTTTGATACTATTGATTTTTGCCATACACTCAATATCACGCCGGAGCAACTGCGCAAGCGCTTCGATGATATGCGCTCGTCCGCCGGATACTCATCCTACACCCCGCAGCGGCTGATCTCGCAGCTGTCCACGCAGGATTATGGTCGCTTGCAGGAAAAACTGTACCGTTTCCCAGGTTTCTTTATCCAGAAACGTATTCTCCGGCAATATAATTATTCAACGGCAGCCAATGTGCTCGGCAACCTCCGCGAGGTGTCCGGGGCAGATATCGACGCCGATGATTACTACAGCCCGGGTGACTATACCGGCGACCTCGGTGTGGAACGCAGTTACGAGCCGTATCTGCGTGGCATCAAAGGTGTGGAGGTGCTCATCCGCGACGCGCATGGCCGTATCCAGGGGCGCTATGAGGGCGGAGCGCATGACATCGAGCCGATATCAGGCCGCGACCTGACACTGAGCATCGACGTCAAGCTCCAGGAATACGCTGAAAAGCTGATGGCCGGCAAGCGCGGTGCCGTCGTAGCCATTGAGCCTAAAACTGGCGAAATACTCTGTCTCGTCTCCTCTCCGACATACGATCCGCATCTGCTCATCGGCCGACAAAGAGGCGAAAACTATAAGATGCTCACCAAGGACGAATCACTGCCGCTCTTCGACCGCGCACTCGGAGGTGCCTATCCTCCCGGCTCGACATTCAAGCCTACGCAGGGACTCATCCTCCTGCAGGAAGGTATCATCACCACGGCCACCACTTTCCCATGCTACCACGGCTATATCAACGGCGGTCTCCGCGTGGGTTGTCACGCGCACGGCTCCCCCCTACCCTTGAAGCCCGCCCTCCAGACATCGTGCAACGCCTATTTCTGCTGGGGATTCAAGTCGATGATCGACCGCCGGAGCAAATACGGCACATCAGCCGATGCCTTCGAGGTCTGGAAAAAGCATCTCGTCTCGATGGGCTACGGCTACAAACTTGGCGTAGATCTCCCGCATGAGAGCCTAGGGTTTCTGCCCAACGCCAAATTCTACAATAAATTCTACGGCGAAGGACATTGGAGCGCCAACACAGTGATATCGGTGGCAATCGGCCAAGGTGAGATTCTCGCCACGCCGCTCCAGATAGCCAATCTTTCGGCCACCATCGCCAACCGCGGCTGGTTCGTCACCCCGCATATCGTGAAAGAAATTCAGGATACGGTTCTCCCGGCCGAACTGCTTGAGCGCAGGCACCCCACAGTCGACGAAAAATGGTATCCCGACGTAGCCGAGGGCATGCGCATGGCCGTGATAGGCGGTACATGCCGCCGCGCTGCCATCCCCGGGATTGACGTCGCCGGCAAAACGGGTACCGCACAGAATCCACACGGCAAAGACCACTCGGCATTCATGGGATTCGCCCCCTACGATGATCCCAAAATCGCCGTGGCAGTATATGTGGAGAACGGCGGTTTCGGTGCTGTATTCGGTGTACCCATCGGCTCACTCGTGATGGAGAAGTATCTATGTGACTCGATCTCACCCTCACGTCAGTACATGGAAGACCAGATGATAAATACCTCAGTAAGCTATGCAAAGCCAAAGAGATAAAGACGCTACACCCTCGGTATTCAAGCACCTCGACTGGACCACCGTATTTATATACCTCGCGATGGTCATTGCCGGGGTTGTGAGCATCTATGCCGCCAGCTACGACTTCGACAATGCATCTATGTTTTCATTTGATGAGTTTTCGGGCAAACAGATACGCTGGATCGGTCTCGGACTCCTTCTCGGACTGATAGTGCTGCTCACCGATGCGCGGATATACGAGACATACGCCTATCCTATATATATAATACTGCTATTCGTACTGCTTATCACGCCATTCATAGCCCATGATATCAAAGGCTCCAAATCATGGATTTCACTTGGTCCCATGAGTCTGCAGCCGGCTGAATTTGCCAAAGTGGCTACTGCACTTGCCTTGGCAAAGCTGTTCAGCGGGTATAATTTCCTGCTCAACGCATCGTTCAGCAACTACCTGAGGGCACTGCTCATAATCTTCTGCCCCATCATATTGATTCTGCTCCAGAACGAGACAGGATCGGCGCTCGCTTATATGGCTCTCTTCTTTGTGCTCTACCGCGAAGGCATGAGCGGACTGATTCTTTTTGCCGCGGCGATCGCAGTGGTGATATTTGTCGTAGCCATCAAATTCAGTGAGGCATCCTTCATGG
>CANSGE010000233.1 GCA_947646295.1 uncultured Bacteroidales bacterium | reverse complement strand
CCCGGAACCACTCGAAAACCACTACTAAAAACGCACATGACTTTAATGTCAAGTGTCTCACTATCAACAATGTGTAATTTATAAATTCTTCATTTTACTACTTTTTTCGTTTGCGTGGTTGCAAAAGCTTCAATATGTATATAGTTTTGCAACGTAAATCAATGCAACAACCTTAATAAAATACCCTTTAATAATGAAAATGTGCAAATCGACAATCGGAGCACTCTGCCTCCTATTGATGCTGACGCTTCTGGGCACACAGGCCGCAGCAGCGCAGCAGCTCAGCGTTTCGGGTACGGTAAGCGACACCTCAGGTGAGCCACTTATCGGCGCGAGCGTTGTAGTGAAAGGCTCGAAATTCGGAGCCACAACCGATATCGACGGTAACTTCACCATCACAGCCGACTCAAAAGCTACACTTCATGTATCTTACACGGGGTTCGAATCAAAAGATGTGGAAGTGAACGGCCGTACCCATATCGACATTGTACTGGAGGAAAGCCGTGAGCTGCTCAACGAAGTCGTCGTCATCGGCTATGGCACGATGGATAAAAAAGAACTTACCTCGGCTATCTCGCATGTGAGCGAAAAGGACTTCCTCACCGTGAGCTCGCTCGATCCCTCTATGATGATTCAAGGCAAGGTGCCGGGTGTATCCATCACCAATACCGGCGCCGGTGACCCCAACAACCAGGCCAGCATCCAGATCCGCGGTGTATCGTCGCGCTCGGCAGGCCTCGGCCCGCTGATCGTGATCGACGGTGTCCCCGGTGGCAATCTCACCAATATCAATCCCAACGACATCGCCAGCTTCGACGTGCTCAAGGACGGCGCCGCCTCAGCTATCTATGGTACGCGCGGCTCCAATGGTGTGATACTCGTCACCACCAAGAAGGGCAGCAAAGACGGTGCTATACATACGAGCTATTCGGGCACGGTATCGTGGGATGTCGTCAAGAAAGAACTTGACATGATGGACGCCACCGATTACCGCGAGGTACGTCTCGGCTGGGGCGACCGCGGCGTAGATCTCGGCGGCAATGAAGACTGGCTCGACGCCGTCACCCGCACAGGCTTCGCCACCCAGCACACACTCTCGCTCAGCGGCGGCAACGAGCGTAGCAATTACCGCGTCAGCGTCGATTACCGCAACGCCAACGGTATCGACCTCCGTTCGGACCGCGAGGAATACGGCGCACGCGCTTCAATCTCGCATACCACCAAAGGCGGACTTTTCAACATCATGGTCAATGTGGCTCCGCGTATCATCTACCGCAATAATGCCGATTGGTCAGTATTCCGCAATGCCATCGAGGCCAATCCCACCACACCCATCATGGACCCCGAAAATCCCGGCCGCTACTATAATTTCCAGGGTCAGGTAGTGGGCAGCAACCCCGTGGAACTCTCCACCATCGAAAAAGACCAGGCCGATACAAAGCTCCTCGACTGGGACGGCACACTGAAGCTCAACATCCTGCCACTCTTCGGCAAGGGAGCCGCCGCCAACCAGACGCTTACCACTCAGGTAATGTTTGCCGACCATCAGTACGACAACAATAATACATGGTTCCGCCCCTCAACGAGCACACTGGCTATCAACGCCGGCCGCGAGGGTGAAGGCAGCCGCTCATACACAAAGGAGCGCCAATACGTGCTTGAGTGGCTCGCCAACTACAGCGCGCGCTTCGGCAAGCACAATCTCAAGGCCATGGCAGGCTATTCATACCAGTATTCGCAGTACTCCGGCTTCTCGGCTGAAAACAAGGATTTCCCCAACGATGGTCTCGGCGCTGACAATCTCGGCTCCGGCGAATATGCCAAGGACGAGGGCGAAGTGCTCATGTCGAGCTACAAGAACGATGCCAAACTCATCGCATTCTTCGGCCGTGTAAGCTACGACTTCGATGGTAAATACCTCCTCACGGCATCGCTCCGTCACGAAGGTTCATCGAAATTCGGCCAGAATCATAAGTGGGGTAACTTCCCCGCCGTTTCTGCCGGCTGGCGTATCTCGCAGGAATCGTTCATGGAAGGTATCGACTGGATCAATGACCTCAAGATACGTGCCGACTACGGTGTGACAGGCAACCAGGACTTCGGCAGCTATATCTCGCTCAATACCATGACAGGTTTCGGCTATTACTTCTATAACGGTCGTTACTTCCAGGTATGGGGCCCCTCAAAGAACGTCAACCCCGATCTCAAATGGGAAAAAGGTAAAAACTGGAACGTCGGCCTCGACTTCTCGCTCTTCAACAACCGCTTCTACGGCTCACTCAACTACTTCAGCCGCCGCCAGCAGGACCTCCTCGGCAATTACAAGGTGTCCGTGCCGCCCTATCTGTTTGACGAGACATTCGTCAACGTAGGTACTATGAAGAACACAGGCTTCGAATTTGACCTCAACATCAACGTTGTCGAGACAAAAGACTTCTCATACAACATGAATATCGTGGGTACCACCATGAGCAACAAATTCGTTGACTTCAGCAACTCGCAGTATGTCGGTCAGGATTTCTACAATGTTTGCTCCACTGAAGACCCCTATCCATTCTATGATCTGCAGCGTATCCAGAAAGGCGAATCACTCGGCAACTTCTACATGTGGGAATATGCCGGTATCACCGAAGACGGCGAATGGCTCATCTACGATAAGGACGGCGACATCATCCGCGCATCGCAAGGTACCGACGACGACCGCAAGATCGTAGGCAACGGCATGCCCAAGTTCACTCTTTCGACCAGTCAGAACTTCCGCTACCGCAATTTCGACCTCGCACT
This sequence comes from uncultured Bacteroidales bacterium, assembly GCA_947646295.1. GTDB lineage: Bacteria > Bacteroidota > Bacteroidia > Bacteroidales > Muribaculaceae > CAG-873. The sequence goes on along the minus strand of CANSGE010000233.1, from coordinate 85 downwards.
CTTCTTCCGCGGCGCCTTCTGCTATGATATCTTCAACATCCACGATTTCTACTACGGCACCCGCAACTTCTCGGGCAACGTGCTC
>CANSGE010000232.1 GCA_947646295.1 uncultured Bacteroidales bacterium | reverse complement strand
CATATCCACCGTAATGATGCCTGTGGGCTGGGAGGACGTACTGGAGATCGTACCTTCGCAGGATGGTGAGACGCGCTTGCACACGAGTGGCAACGCAGTAGACTGCCCGCCGGAAAAGAACCTTGTGATGAAGGCCTACCATGCCCTGTGCAACGTATCCGGAGGATTGCCCGCCGTGGACATCTATCTCAAAAAGCTTATTCCTGACGGGGCCGGGATGGGCGGCGGCTCGGCCGACGCCGCATTCACTCTGAAAACCCTCAACGAGCTTTTTTGCCTCGGAATGGACAAAAACGCGCTCGCTCAAGTAGCCGCGATGATAGGAGCCGACTGCCCGTTTTTCATATACAACCGGCCGATGTATTGCAGCGGCACGGGGACAAGTCTTAAAGCCATACCGGAAGTTGCGCTGAGCGGCTATACATTGCTTATTGCCAAGCCCACGGTCGCCTCAGTGTCAACGGCGCAAGCCTACGCCGGCGCGCATATCAGCGGATACGACGCTCCCTCACCTGAAGAAATCATCCGGCGTCCGGTCGCAGAATGGAAAGAAGCTCTCGTCAACGATTTCGAGAAATCTGTATTTGCACTGCTGCCCGAAGTGAGTGCTGTCAAAGAAAGCATGTATGATGCCGGGGCTGCCTACGCCTCTATGACCGGGTCGGGGGCTGCCGTCTACGGATTATTCAAAAGTGACATTTTGGCACAAGAGGCTATGGCCAATCTCGGCGAGTGCACGTGCCGAATTTTTCAATTATGATGATTTGAACGTTATCGGGTCTGATTTGTTATTTTTTAATAAATGCTGATAAAAGCGAGTCGTTTGGCAACATTTTTGTATAGAGTCATTATATAATAATGTATACGACCGCAATCGGTAATAAAAAATACGGTTGCCCAACCACATAAAAAATATTCAGCCATGACAGATAAAACAAAGAAAGAAAACAATAAGCCTGAAATCGAAGAACAGGAGCAAGATACTGAAATCCGCGACGTGCTTGATGACAGCCCTGCCGACACCGAGACAGCTGACATCACCATGGACGAGGCCGAAGGCATGCAGCAGAAGATAGAAGAGCTCACAGCCGAAGTCGAGAAGGAAAAGAAAGAATATCTCTTTCTCCGCGCCGAATTTGACAACTTCCGCAAGCGCATGATGCGCGAGCGTGAGGAGCTCATCCGCAATGCTGCCGAGAAGACCCTGCGCGGACTTCTGCCCATCGTCGATGACTTTGAACGCGGTCTCAATGCTACCAAAGACAGCGAGAGCGCCCAGGAAGTGCGTGAAGGCATGGAGCTGATATATAACAAGCTCCTCAAGTATCTCGCCGATAATGGTGTGACTCCAATCGAATCGACCGGCAAAGACTTTGACCCCGATCTCCACGAAGCCATCGCTACTATCCCTGCCCCGAGTGAAGATCTCAAAGGCAAGGTCGTGGACACTACCACCAAAGGATATATGATCAATGACAAGGTGCTTCGCCATGCAAAGGTGGCTGTAGGCGAATAATATCGGAGTAGCTGATATGGAGAATAAAAGAGACTACTATGAAGTACTCGGCGTGAGCAAGACTGCCTCAGCCGATGAAATAAAAAAAGCCTACCGTAAGTTGGCTTTGAAATATCACCCCGACCGCAATCCCGGCGACAAGGAAGCCGAAGATAAATTCAAGGAAGCGGCCGAGGCTTATGATGTACTGTCGGATGCCGACAAACGTCAGAAATATGATCAATTCGGACACTCGATGGGTCCGCAGGGCTTCCCCGGCGGAGGCGCAGGCGGCTTCCATGCAGGCGGCTTCACCATGGAAGATATCTTCAGCCAGTTCGGCGATATATTCGGGGGACGATTCAATGGCGGAGGGTTCGGTGGTGCTACCGGCAGCCGCCGCAGCCAGACACGCCAGCGAAAGGGTTCGGATGTGCGCATCCGCATCAAGCTCACACTCGATGAAATCGCCAATGGCGTCACCAAGAATCTCAAGATACCTACTTTCATGCCTTGCCAGCATTGCAATGGCACGGGCGCCAAGGACGGCGTAGCTTTTGCGACCTGCAATACTTGCCACGGCACCGGTTCGGTATACGAACAGGTGCAGTCATTCTTCGGCTCGCAGACGGTACAGAGCACGTGCCCCACATGCGACGGCTCAGGCAAAGTGATCACCGAAAACTGCCAATATTGCCATGGCGAAGGCGTGGTGCGACAAGACGAGCAGGTATCCTTCACGATCCCTGCCGGCGTATCCGACGGCCAGACCCTCACCCTGCGCGATCACGGAAATGCCCCCCGTCACGGCGGACGCCGCGGCGACCTGCTTGTGGTAATCGAGGAAATCAAGCATCCGGATCTCATCCGCGACGGCTCTGACATCATTTACAACCTGATGCTCGACCTCCCGACAGCCATCCTTGGCGGCTCAGTGGAAGTACCTATCATCGGCGGTAAGGCACGCCTGAAAATTGCTCCGGGCACACAGCCCGGCAAGGTACTGCGCCTTCGCGGCAAAGGCCTGCCATCAACGGAGTACGGTCAGACAGCCCGTGGCGACGAGCTTATCAACGTCATGGTGTACGTGCCGGAGAAGCTTTCGGAAAAAGAGCGTGAGGCAATCGAGAGTATCAAGGATTCGCCAAACCTCGTGCCGAGCGAAGATGAAAAGCGCCGCCTATTCTCGAAATTCAAACATATTTTCGAAGACTGACAGTAACCAGCCCATTATAATCTATCTCGCGGATACAATCCTCCGCGAGATTTTTTTATATACTCATAAATGACAAAAAGGAACTCCATCACGGAGTTCCTTTTCATGGGTTTCCAATAGGTACAATTTCTAAGGTAAAAAAGATTGTTTTTAGGTTTGC
>CANSGE010000231.1 GCA_947646295.1 uncultured Bacteroidales bacterium | reverse complement strand
GGCTTCCCTGCCTATAGTGCGCACACTGTGCATGAAGTCGACAGATGAAAGTGCCGTACACCCCGCAAAGGCCCATTGCGGCACATCAGACAGCCCGTCAGGAGCCGTGAATTCTACAAGCGATGAACAGCCATAGAATGCCCCTTTGCCTATTGCCTCAAATCCTGCCGGAAGCGTTACTGAAGTAAGACCTACATTGATGGCAAAAGCAAAATCACCTATAGTCTTGAGATTGGGCGGGAAAGTAATATGCTTGATATTCTCACAGCCGTCAAATGCTTCCATATCAATCCGTGTGACCGTAGCGCCGAAGTCCACAGAGCGGAGCGAGGCACAATTGTAGAAAGCGTATTTCTTTACAATGTTGCAACCATCCGGAATGACAAGGTCGGTGAGTAGCGTACCATCGACATAGAGTGAGCCGTATGGAGAGAGCGGCGACGAATTTTCGCCGACGAAGTCATAAGAAAGCCATGCATCCAGGTCATCGACACGTACTGAACGCAAACGCGCGCAACCGCGGAAAGCATCTTCGCCAAAAGTGGCGGAAGTGGCGTGGACGGTCACTTCGGCGATGTTCTGGCAAAAATAAAAGGCATTCTCGCCTACCGAGAGGACTGATGCCGGGATGTCAACAGAAGTCACTGATTTGTTATCGGCGAAAGCCGACGGGGCTATTGCTGTCACATCATATGTAGCGCTGCCCGAAGATAATGTGGACGGTATCACTACACCACCGGAGGCAGCCGCGCCATCGACGAGCACGCATGTACCGTCTGACGATAGCTCATAGCGCAAATCATTGAGAGTGAAATCCTCCGCACGCCCGCATAAGGCGGCCATCATCATGATAAAATATGCTGAGATTCTCATTGGATACGGAATTTGAAGTATTTATCACCTATTGTTACGATCACCACACCTGAATAATCCATACTCACGGCCTGTGCACTGCCGCTGTAAAGCAATTTACCATCGGCAGAGTATACCGCCCACGTGCCGGTGTGGCCTGTGACTGATATTTCCTTGCCGGAAACTCTTACGTCGGCGTCGGCTACCGAGGGATCGGCCGAACCTGCGTCCTTTGTGAAAATCACTTGCAGCATGGAGGATTGATAGAGCGGAGGTGTGGTATAGTAGCCGAGTACGTTGATCTGCTCCGTCACCTGCGTGCCATCGAGGGTGAGCGAGTGTAGCTCCCAGCCATCGTCCGGACGCAGTTGCAAGGTGACTTGAGCGCCGTAGCGTTCACGGGTAGTGACACTTCCGGCCGGAAGCACGACGGTAAGATCGGGCCGGATTCCTGGATTGTCATCCTCCTCCACTTTGGCAAAGCGGCTCCACGGATTTTCAGCCCGATAAGCTTGGCGGCATCCCGTAGGGACAGTAAGGGTCGCCGACGAGTAAACGGCATCATCGAATATATATGTACCGCATTTTGGAGGCAACGATGCCGGAGATACGACATTGACGATGGACGGACAGCCATCGAAAGCCTGCATCCCGAGAGTCTCTACCGAAGAGCCGAGCATGACGTCGCGCAGGCTTGTGCAAGAGTAAAATGCCTTTCGGCCAATCGAGGTGACTGATTCGGGTATGACGATGCTCGTGATGCCGGCGCAACCGGAAAAGGCATCGTCGGCCACGGAGGTGACGCGCAATATTGTGTTCTCATACATGACTTCGGCCGGAATAGCCAGGTCGCCCGTTGCCTCGGGCGAAGCTACAAGCCGACATTGTCCTTCGTCTTCTGAAAACTCGAAATTGAGCTCACGCAAAGAGAAATCCTGCGCCGATAAGGGCGGCGTACACGCTATGGCGAGGATGAGGGTCAGATAGTTCGTAAAAATTGGTCTCATGATCTGATGGTTAGATACGTAAAATGACAGGACACATCTCAATGACATGCCTGCCCATGATGAACGAAACAGTATTCTGACGAGACAAATTTACAAAAAAATTACAATTTATAGCGTAAAAACGAAAATAATAGCTTACATTTGCGGCGTGAACGAAAAAAGTGCTGTCTTAAACGCAAGCGAGCGTGTATGACGCTGACATCTGATTTTTTTGCGCACCGAGAGCGGCATCAAGCCGGCCGATTCGTGGAGAATCGGTAGGGAACCGGGTGAGAATCCCGGGCAGACCCGCTGCCGTGTACCCTCCAAAATCTTTTCATTAATGTCACTGACCGTTATGGGTCGGGAAGGCGAAAAGATAATGAGGGAAGCCGGAAGACCTACTCGACTGCGTGGCCACAAAAAGCATACTGGGAAGACTGCTTTGGCTATTCGGCGATGTGAGTAGGGATACTCCGCGGACTTATGTGCATAACACACATACGTTTCCGTATGACTATAGTCGCCATGCGCCCGTCGGACAGCTTGAGTCCGTCTTCTCATGAGCTATATCCTCCCCGGGATATGAAATGCTGATTGTGGATAATCATCATTGTTTTTGACCCCAATTAGCCCATGAGATTTAATTTTTACAAACTTATCGCCATAATCTTACTGCTGAGCTGCGCTGCCACTACGAGTGCGGCAATCACTGATTATGCCCTCTCGCCCGACCCGGCCGAGGCTGTGAAATCGCTATCGACTATCAAAATCCAATTTCCCGAGGTAAAATTCCTGGGTATGTATGGGTCGCGTCTCGGGGGAGTCACATTGACAAAGATTGATGAGCCGGAGGTGGTATATGTGCCCACTCAGTCGTCATACAGCACTTTGCACGATCCTAATAGCCAAAGCTTCTTGCTGGCCCTGCGTGATGATGCTGACAAGACTCCGGTGGAGGTGACCGAGCCGGGCCGCTATCTCCTGCATTTCCCTGCCAAAAGCTTTGAACTCTGCGGCAGTTGGTACAGCAATCTCGGATGGAG
>CANSGE010000230.1 GCA_947646295.1 uncultured Bacteroidales bacterium | reverse complement strand
CTGCACTATCTCCACACCAAATCACTGATGATCATGGAGATAATTCCCCGTTTTGGCGGAGGAGCCGTGTGCTCCGTATCAGCGGGAGCCGATCTCCCGGCCTGCATCATCAATGAAGCCCTCGGGCGCCCGTCTAAGAAATACACCGCGCGCCCCGACGTCGAGATCGCCCGTTACCCTCAAGAAGTCGTTTTTTCATGAAACATACCATCATTATCGCCGAAGCAGGCGTAAACCACAACGGCAACCTCGAGCTTGCCCGCAAAATGATCTTCGCCGCGAAAGAAGCCGGTGCCGACTACGTCAAATTCCAGACAGCCGTGCCCGAGCTCGTCATATCACAATTCGCCCCAAAAGCCGAATATCAGAAGCAAACCACAGGCGAAGCCCAGTCGCAGCTCGAAATGTGCCGGGCCATTCACCTTCCACTCACCGACTATGCCGGCCTTAAGGCCCTCTGCGACGAAGTAGGTATCGGATTCATGAGCACACCCTTCGACCTCGTATCCATCGACTGCCTCGACGCACTCGGCATGGATTACTGGAAAATACCCTCAGGCGAAATCACCAACCTGCCTTATCTGCGCAAGATAGCCCGTCTCGGCGGCAAAATCATTCTCTCCACCGGCATGTCGGAACTCCACGAAGTCGAGGAAGCGTTACAGGTCATCGAGCGCAACGGCACCCCACGCTCCGGCGTCATCTTGCTCCATTGCACCACCCAGTACCCCACCCCGATGTCGTCCGTCAACCTCCGCGCCATGGACGCACTCCGCTCCCTCGGATGCGCAGCCGTAGGCTATAGCGACCATACACAGGGCATCTCCGTGCCCATCGCCGCCGTCGCCCGCGGAGCCGCCGTAATTGAAAAACACTTCACCCTCGACCGCTCCCTGCCCGGCCCCGACCACAAGGCATCCCTCGAGCCCGACGAACTCGCCGCGATGGTGCGCGCCATCCGCGATATCGAGCAGGCCCTCGGAAGCGCCGAGAAAAAAGTCGACGACGTCGAGCGCCCAAATCAGACCGTCGCGCGCAAATCCATCGTGGCAGCCCGCCCCATCAAAGCCGGCGAAGTATTCACCGACGAAAACATCACCGTCAAGCGCCCCGGCAATGGCATCTCACCTATGCGATGGGACGCCGTACTCGGCCTCACAGCTCCCCGCGACTTCCTCCCCGACGAGCTGATTACCCTCTCCTGATCATCTCCCGCATAGCACACTCACGGCATCATATGGAATTTATAGCGCAGCCATACGATGCCGTGAGATTTTTGTTCCACCGACATCAGTTCGAGAGCCTGCCCCTCGGCCGGACGTTCCTCAGCATGCCCGAGATACTCAAAGATCGAAGGTGCGGTCGTCAGGCCATCTATGCCCGGATATATCACCAGGCTCAGCTCATCAAGCAGCCCCTCGGCGAGCATCGCTCCATCGATTATTCCTCCGCCCTGCAGCGAGATACACTTTACGCCGAAGTGCTCCGCTATACTTTCCATCACCGCCCGCAGGTCCATCGGGTCATCCATCACTAAATACGATATTCCCCACTCTTCCAACTTATCCAGATAGTCAGCCGTGGCATTTTTCCCAATCACAGTCAGGATATTATCGCCGCGCAGCCTATCCGAGGTATAGAAAATATCCGCCTCCGGATCTATGGTGATGAATAGTCGCGCCGACTCTCGTTTGCCTATATATACACTGCCTCCGCGGCCCGTCGGCTCACCTTTAGGCATATACTTATATGGAAAAGCCTCGCGTACCGTGGTTTTACCGAACATCCACGCATCCGCGCCAAGCCCTTTTCCGATTGAGGCATATTCTTTGAAAAGATCCGACGGATTTGTCCCGTCAAAAGGAGCTGTCCAGCGTCCGGGCAGCAATCGCCCGTCCACTGAGCTCATTATATGGCATATTACTTTTGGTATCATATTATCATTTTTGCAATTCTACAATTTTTGATACGCCGAATTCCTCGCTCATCGGCATATTGTCAAGCTGGTGTTCAATTGACTCCACTTCGTCCCGCGACAGATGTACATCTGTCGCCCCGATATTCTCTTTCAGGCGACACAGGCGCCGCGTACCTGGGATAGCTACTATATAGGGCTTCTTATTCAGCATCCACGCCAGCGAAATCTGCGACGGCGAGGCATACTTGGCCTCCGCAAGCCCGCGTATGAGTTCCAGCAACATCTCGTTTTCCTCAAAACTCTCGCGGCTGAATTGCGGCATCGCAGCCCTATAGTCATTCTCCGGATTGAAACTCCACTGCACCCTCCATCGGCGCTGTCGCACCTTCAGGCTTGAGATTGCCCCATTGCTCATTGATCAGGTCGATCCAAGTCTGTATCCGGCCTTCATTGATAGAGCCGCCTGTCAATCCAAGTCCTTCAAGATGCCCCGCTGCTGGCGTCATTTCCACGATAGCCTGCAGAGTTTCATCCCTATAGGTGGAAGCATACGTCGTGAAGGGCACCACAGTTTTCCCCTCAAAATTGTAGCTTTCGGCAAAAGTATGGAGAATCATCGGGGCAGTATGCCACCACACAGGTCCGCCCAGAAACACTACATCGTAGTCATCCCAATTTGCCACACGATCCTTGATTGCAGGGCGCGCATCGCTGTCACGTTCCTCCCGGGCCACCTCCGTACAGGGCGTATAGGAAGTCGGATAAGGAATCACCGGCTCTATCTCAAACAACTCACCACCCGCGACAGCTTGGATTTGCTCAGCCATGCGCTTGGTCGTGCCGCCCCACGAGAAAAATGCGATCAACACTTTTTTGCCGGAAAAATATTCCGATGAAGCCCCACCATCTCCAGGCTGCACAGGATTGGGAGCACTCGGCGACTGCGGTTCATCAGCGCTGCACGATGCAAAAGCCAACAGCGTCAGCAGAAAAAAAAGATAACGGTTCATATACAATATTCGGTTGGTTTT
>CANSGE010000229.1 GCA_947646295.1 uncultured Bacteroidales bacterium | reverse complement strand
CTGTACATCGCCGGAACGGGTCGTCCGGGCCCAGTCGTGCTCGATATCTCTAAGGATGCGCAGACCGGCATGCTGGATTACGCCTACGAGCCGCTCAATTTCATACGCAGCTACGACCCCGTGCCTACAGCCGACGAGGCCGATATCCGCCGGATGGCCGCGATGATCAATGAGGCCGAGCGTCCGCTCGTGCTCGTCGGACAGGGTGTCACGCTCTCCGGCGCCGAGGAGGAACTGCGTCAGCTGGTCGAGAAGGGTGATATGCCCGTAGGGGCCACGCTGCTGGGACTATCGGCATTGCCCTCGGGGCATCCCCTGTTCAAAGGCATGGCCGGCATGCACGGAGCCGTGGCAGTGAATTCGGCCACCAACCGCGCCGACCTCATCATTGCGCTCGGCATGCGGTTTGACGACCGCGTGACAGGAAATACTGATACATATGCCCGCAATGCCCGCATAATACATGTGGATATCGACCGCTCGGAATTCGACAAGACTGTGGCCTGCGACCTGGCCGTACATGCCGACGTGCGCGAGGCACTCCGCCTGCTGCTCTCTATGGTCGAGCCACGGAAGCGCTCCGGCTGGCTCGCAAGCTTCGGCCGCGCCGAAGAGGCCGAGCGCTCCGAGGTGTTCACCCGCGAGCTTGAGCGCCGCGATGACGAGCCTATGACCATGGGCGAAGTGGCCCGGGCCGTGAGCCGTGCCGCAGGACCGCGTGCCATCGCCGTCACCGATGTGGGACAGAATCAGATGATGACGGCCCGCTACTTTGACTTCGTCTCCCCCCGCTCAATCATCACCTCCGGAGGCCTCGGCACCATGGGCTTCGGACTGCCGGCGGCCATCGGGGCCGCTATCGGTGCGCCCGACCGCACCGTATGCTACTTCGGGGGCGACGGTGGCTTCCAGATGACCATCGAGGAGCTCGGCACCATCATGCAATATCATGTGCCGGTGAAGATGCTGCTGCTCAATAATAATTTCCTCGGCAACGTGCGCCAGTGGCAGGAAATGTTCTTCGGCTCGCGTTTCTCGCAGACGCCCATGCTCAATCCCGACTTCGGCATGATATGCTCGGCCTACGGCATCCCCTCTGAAAAAGTGTCGCACCGCCGTGAGCTCGCCGCCGCTATCGGCCGCATGCTCGCCGCCGATGGCCCCTATCTGCTCGACATCGCCATCGACCCCACCGACAAGGTCTTCCCGATGACGCCTCCGGCCCGCGACGTCGACTTCATAATGCTCACTCCCGACAAGATTTACGAAAATGACTAAGACTACTCCGCAAAGACAGCTCTTTACCGTCACGGTCTACTCCGAGAACTCCGTCGGCCTGCTCAACCGTGTATCGAACATATTCACTCGCCGGTGCCTCAATATCGAGGACGTCTCGGCCAGCGTGTCGTCGGTGCCCGGCATCCATAAATTCACCCTCACTACCTGGGCCGACCGCCCCACGATGGAAAAAGTCGTGGGACAGCTTGAGAAAATCGTCGAGGTGCTCAAGGTGCTCCTCTTCACCGACGATGAAGTTGTGTATCAGGAAATAGCACTCTTCAAGGTAGCCACCGCCGGATTGATCAACTCCCGCGGCATGGAGGACGTGATACGCCGCCACTCGGCCCGCATCCTCGAGATCACTCCCGAATATATCGTGATAGAGAAGACCGGCCATGGCCAGGAAATCGAGCAACTCTTCGAGTGCCTGCGCAAGTATGAGATACGCCAGTTTGTGCGTTCGGGACGCGTGTGCGTCACCAAGTCGCCCATCGAACATATCGATATCTTCCTCCAGCACCAGAAAGAACGTCAACTCAAAGCCTCACAATCATGACCGACCATGCTCCCAACGACATGATGAGCCGCGAGTGGTTTCTCACCGCAGGCGAGACAGATGCCTTCGGCCGCATGCCTATATCGCTTGTGACCGCCCGCGCCATACAGATGGCCATTTATCATGCCAATTCGCTCAATATCGGATACTCCAACCTGGCCGAGCACCGACTGGGCTGGGTACTCGCCCGCATCAGCATCGACATGCACCGCTATCCGGCTATCAACGAGACATACTCCATGGATACCTGGATCGAGGGCTACAACCGATACTTCAGCGACCGCTGCTTCGAGATGTCGGACGCCTCGGGCGCTACCATAGCCGATATCCGCTCGCAGTGGGTGGCTATCGATACCGAGACGCGCACGCTGGCAAATCTCTCGGAGCTGTCGCGCGAGTGCTTCCCCACGCTCAGGCGCGACTGTCCTGTGCCGCGGCAGCCCCGGCTCTCCATCCCGGCCGAGGCCGATGTGGAGACGTCGGAGTATACATTCCGCTTCTGTGACATCGACTTCAATATGCACGTCAATACGCTGCGATATCTGGAATGTGTGCTCAATATCCGCCCGCTCGACTTCTACCGCGACAATGAGATAGCCATGCTCGAGATGAGCTTCGAGCATGAGTGTCACTTCGGGGAGACCGTCACACTGCGCACCGGTACGTCCGGCCATGTGCAGACAACTGAAATACTGCAGCCCGACGGACGACGGGCCGTAGCTATCCGCATCACTTATCGTCCACGAAAGCAACAGACAACCTCTAAACACATAAATTAATATGGCTAAACTGAATTTCGGCGGCGTGGAAGAAACCGTCGTTACCCGCGAAGAATTTCCCCTGAGCCGCGCGCTCGAAGTACTCAAAGATGAAACAATCGCCGTGATAGGCTATGGCGTGCAGGGCCCCGGCCAGGGACTCACCCTGCGCGACAATGGCTTCAACGTCATCGTAGGCCAGCGCCCCGGCAAGACATATGACAAGGCCGTGGCCGACGGATGGGTGCCCGGCGAGACGCTCTTCTCTATCGAAGAGGCTTGTCGTCGCGGCACCATGATACTCTGCCTGCTCTCCGACGCGGCTGTGATAAGCCAGTGGCCCACCATCAAGGCCGCCCTCAAGCCCGGCGACGCCCTCTACTTCTCACACGGCTTCGCCATCACATGGCCCGACCGCACCGGTGTGGTGCCTCCCGCTGATGTCGATGTCATCCTCGTCGCTCCCAAAGGCTCGGGTGCTACCGTGCGCTCGC
>CANSGE010000228.1 GCA_947646295.1 uncultured Bacteroidales bacterium | reverse complement strand
GCAGCGGCGCAGCCGGGTCATACTGCAGAAGCTTGGTCAGCGACTCAAGCTGCAGCGTGTTGAGCGCCTCGCTTAGTGATTCTTTCATTTCGTTTGGAGAGATTCGATTAATGCATCGGTGAAGAGATTGCCCTGCAGACGGTAGCCCTTGGCTGTCAGGTGCACGCGGTCGGTATTGAGGGTCTTGTCGGCGAGCCATTTCGCCGATGAGCCGTCGCCCCCGGCCACAGCATACCAGTCATATACAGGTATGTGATGCGCTTTGCCGTATTCGAGCAGCACGTTGCGCAGGCGTTTGACATTAGTGTTCACTGAATAGGAGCGCACCGTCGTGTAACGCCGTTTCTTGCCCTTGCGTCGCACGCGCCGCGAGCTCTTGCGCTGGCACTCGGCCGGAGTCACTATCAGCAGCTTGGCTTGCGGATTGGCGGCGCGCAGCTCGCCCACAAGCTCGTCGATATTGAGGCGAAATGTCGCGTCGCTCACTTTTCCGAAGGCTTCGTTCGTACCCAGGCTCAGTATTATCAGGTCGGGATGCAGCGCGGCCGCATCGCGGCCCATGCCTCCGATCAGGCTGTAGGTCGAAAAGGTGGCGCCGTTGTTGCCTATCACGTGGTAGGCCACACCCTTGTCTCCATGCTCCACGGTCAAGCCGCCGAGCGCTGTCCCGACGGGCATTTTCAGCTTCATGTATGCCGTGTTCACAGGATGTGCGAGCGCCACTCCGGTAAGTTTGCCGGAGGCTTCGGTCGTGAAGTCCACATCCCACCCGTTTTCGTCAGAGAGTGATACTATCTCCACTCCTGCGCCCGAGCTGTGCAGCGTCATGCGGTCGAAAGTCGAGCCGGGCTTCACCGTCAGGTCTATCTTTCCGCCCACAGGCTCGATGGCTATGCCGGTGAAGGTCATTTCCGTAGGCCAGGGCATCTTCAGCAGCCGCGAGGGCACCACACCCTGCGTGCTCGTGATGGCATAGTCGTTTGGCTCGTTTGTCCCGGCAAGTTTGAATGGGATTATAAGCCCGCGCCCGCGCGAGCCATACTGCGCCTGCAGCCGCTCGCGAGTCACAGCCGTTGCCATGTCGGCCTGCAGATGCGAGTCGCCTATGTGCAACACGGTCACAGCCGTGTCACGCGCCATACCGAAGAGGCCGCTCAGGCCGCTCCAGTCAGCGCCGTTCATCTGTATATGATTGGCCGCTTTGTTGATATAGCCTGGATAGCTCACGGCAGCTGTCGCCGGCGTGCTCGCCTGCTCCATCTCGGGATTTTCGCGCAGCTCGGCCTGGCTGTCATCGGCCTCGGTGGCCGATATCAGCACCATGCCTATGGCCGCAGCCATGATTATTTGAGAGAAGAGTTTATTCACTGATCGAAGATTTGAGAGAGTTTACAAAAATTTCTGCGAGCGCATGGCCGCCTTTATGATTGAGGTGGATGTAGTCGGCATTCACATGGCCGCGCTTGTGCCACTCCACAGCCGCGCCCTCGCCGCCCATGGCCGCGCGCGTATCCCAGAAGAGCGAGCCGGTGCGCCTTGCTATATCACGCTGCGCCTTTACCATGGCCGGGGCCGTCGCCATCGACTGCACCACCGTGCCCTGCTTCTGGCCGCGGTCGCCGATACCCATTATCAGTATCGTCGCCCCGGGATAGGAGGCTTTTACTTTGTTGACAGCCTGCACCATAGCATTGGTATAGTAGCCGTAGTCAGTCTGCGTGGAGGTGAGCGCGTTGATGCCGAATTCGAGCACTATCACGTCATACGGCACCTCGGCACGTAGCTGGGCAGAGATGTCGGGATTGAGCTCGCGATGACTGATACCGCTGTTGCCGCGCATCGACATACAGTCGAGCACGATGCCCCGCGGAGTTTCGAGCCACACGCCCAATACCTTCAGCCCCGGCACGTCGGAGGTGAAGCTGAATTCTGTCGTCGGAGCGTCCACGGTGATAGTCTGCACGTCCTGCGAGGCTGTCACATCGTAGCTGCGCTCGGTATCATCGCCGCTGAGTTTTACGCTCAGGTGGCCTGCTGCCGGAGCGATATACATCAGTCTCGACCGCGTCCACTCCGCCGTATGAGGTATGCGGCTTGCGCCCTTGTATGTGGCTTTGGCGCCGGGAGTACCTTCATGGTACACTCCTTGCAAGGGCTTTACGGGGTCTTGTCCGATTTTGCGCATATCCTTCTCCGTCCAGCCGCTGCCGCTCTGGCGCACCGACTGCCGGAATCCGGGAAATGCCGAATAGGCCGCTATGTACCCTACCCCCCGGCCACCGTATTGTTCCTGCAACATCGACCGTACGTCCTGGGTGAAAATATCACCCTCGATATAGGAGTCGCCAAGCACAGCGATACGCACCGCGCGGGAAGATGCCTCGGCAAGCGTGGCCCGCAGCTTTGGCAGATTGGAGCCGTAGTCCTCAATGAGCACGTTGCCCTCGGCATCCGTGGGCGCCGTGAAGTCGTCGGGTATCTCCTGCAAGGGAGTCTCGGCTCCGGCCTGCGTCATGGTGGTATCCGCCGCTGCGTCTTCAGCCGGCTCAAATTCCAGCGAGGCAAGCGCAGGGTCAACCTCCTCATGCGTTATATAGGTCTTGTCGGATGATGGAAACAGATCGCTCACGAGGCTGAACGATTTCAGCTTGTGTCCGGTCACATCACCCCATGGCAGTATCGACAGCACGCCGAGTGCCACCAAAGCTATCACGATGATCGTCAACGGACTCCCGTTGTTTCCATTATTAGCTGTCATTTACGGTTGTTTTGTATGATATTCAATAAGTTGGATGCTTTGGCCTGCGCTTCGTCCCATTCCGATTCAGGATCTGACATGGCCGTTATACCGCCGCCGGCATATATGCAGTAGCCGCCACGCGGGTCAAATCGCAGACACCGCAGGTTGACGTAGCTCCGCTGTGTGCCCGCGGGGTCAGTTACGGAGACATATCCGGCATAGAGCCCGCGGTCGTGGGTCTCGCACTGCGCTATCTGCTCAAGAGCCTTTGCGCGCGGATAGCCTGCCACGGCAGGTGTGGGGCTGAGAGTGCGGGCAAGCTTCGCGAAGTCGGCCGATGCTCCGGCGTGGCCGCGG
>CANSGE010000227.1 GCA_947646295.1 uncultured Bacteroidales bacterium | reverse complement strand
CATGTATACAATGTTGACCACTGTCATGAGCAAGCAGAACAGGCTGACGCCATTGCCATAGAAGGGTATGGTGAAGGGCAGGGTGACGATGAAGTCGGGGGCCGAGAGGTCATGGGCCCAGAGGAATGACTGGCCGCGCAGCTCGATGGCCGAGGGGAAGAAGGAGAACATGGCGATGAGCACAGGCATCTGGAAGAGCATGGGGAGACAGCCCGAGAAGGGGCTTGCGCCGCAGCGCGAGTACAGGGCCATAGTCTCCTGCTGACGTTTCATGGCGTTTTCCTGACCGGGATACTTGTCGTTGATTTCCTTGATTTCGGGCTGGAGCACACGCATCTTGGCCTGCGACTTGTAGCTCTTGTATGTGAAGGGGAAGATGATGAGCTTGATGAAGATGGTGAGCAGGAGGATGATGAGGCCGTAGGATGAGATAAACGAGCTGAGGAATGTGAATACCGGAATCACTATCCAGGTGTTGATATAGCGGAAGAGTCCCCAGCCGAGAGGTATGAGGCGTGTGAGCTGGAGGTCTTCGTCGGTATCGAGGGTATCGTCGAGCTTGGAGAGCAGGGGATAGTCATTCGGGCCGAAGTAGAAGTCGAATGCCGCGGCTGCACCATCGGCTACGGTGTAGGGCACAGTGGCTTCGAGGGTCATATCCTTGAGGAAGCGGTCGTCCTTGATGACGGTTGATGCTACAGTGGCCGATGAGAATGACTCGCGGGGAATGATCACCGACGAGAAGAATTGATTTTTGAAAGCCACCCATTTGACGCGGCCTTCGAGTTCTTCCTTGTCGTTTTTGTTGGCATTGAGGTCGTCGGGGGTGTCGCCTACATATTTATAATGTATAGCAGAGTTGCGTTCCTCGAAAGTGCGTCCTTTTTCGTTACGCGCCATAGTCTGGTGCCACTTGAAATCGAGATGGGCTGTTGACTGAGGCAGAACGTTGCCGGCACCCTGCTGCACGATTTCCATGCCTACGACGTAATTGTCGGGACGGAGGGTGTAGCGTATGCCCCAAGAGCTGCCTTCGGCAAGCTGAAGGGTCATCATCACCGATGTATCGCTTTCGACCACGGGGGTGAAATTGAATTCGCGGGTGTCCATGCGCTGATCCTGAGTGGTGAATATGAAGCCATATCCATCGTTGTCGCCCTGGAAGAGCTGCACGGGGTGGGGCTGCTCGCCGAGCTCTGTATCATACTTTTTGAGAGTGACGGCGCTCACCATCGCTCCGCGTGAGCTGATGTCGACCTTTACAAGGTCGTTTTCGAGGGTGGTGACTGTGTTGGCACCTCCGAGATGGCGGGCGAAATCGCGGTATTTCTGTACTTTTGCCACGAGACCGTTGATGGCATCGATGGCGGCCTGGCGCATGTCGGGGGCGATGGCTGCTCCGGATGTAGTGCGGAGATCGGCGATCTGCACGGAGTTTCCGCTGACTTTTACCTGTCCGGAGAGCGCAGCGCTGTCAAGCCGGAGGTCAAATTTTTCGTCAGCGAGGATGTAAGAGCCATTGTCGGCTGTGCCGAGCCGGCGAACGGCGTCGGCGAGCCGGGCTTCATCGGCGGCGGTGAGCGAGTCGGTCACGACGGCTGCTGCCGGCTCGCCGGCCAAGGCAGAGGTCTGTGTGGTCTCAGCTTCCTTCTGTGGTGGCTTGTTGCAGTACATGAAGCCGAAGAAAATGAGCGCCATGCACAGCACGCCATAGAGGGTGTTTTTGTCCATATTGATTTATTTCTTAATGTGTTTGTAGTGAATAGCAGCGTCGACGAAGCTGCGGAAAAGGGGATGCGGATGGAGTACGGTGGACGAATACTCGGGATGGTATTGAGTGCCTACGTACCATCTCAGGGTAGGTATCTCGACTACTTCGACGAGTTGTCCGGTGGGATTCTCGCCTACGCACTGCATGCCGGCGGCCTCGAAGCGGTCGCGGTAATCGTTGTTGAATTCGAAACGGTGGCGGTGACGCTCGCGTACGTCGCATGTGCCATAAGCCTCTGCCACGCGGGAGCCTTCGCGCAGGTGGCAGTCGTAGGCGCCGAGGCGCATCGTGCCGCCCATATTGGAGATGCTCTTCTGTTCGTCCATCAGGTCGATGACGTTGTGGGGAGTGGAGGGATCCATTTCCGATGAATTGGCGTCGGGAAGAGAGAGAACGTTGCGTGCAAATTCGATGACCATGCACTGCATGCCGAGGCAAATGCCGAAGGTGGGGATGTCATGCTCGCGGCAATACCGGAGCGCCACAAACTTGCCGTCGATGCCTCGGCGCCCGAATCCGGGCGCTATCACCACACCGTCGAGTCCGGAGAGTTTTTCGGCGACGTCGTCGCCGGTGATCTTCTCGGAGTGTATAAACCGCAGGTCGAGCTTATGATCAGCATAAGTGGCGGCCTGGAAGAGGGCTTCGTTGATTGACTTATATGCGTCCTGCAACTCTACGTATTTCCCCACGATGCCGATGGTGACAGTCTCACGGGCGGCGTCCATCTTGTCGAGGAAGTGCATCCAGTCGTGCATGTCGGGCTCGCCCTCGGCCGGGGTTGAGGTTTTTTGGAGCACGATTTCGTCGAGATGCTGGCGGTGCATCTCCACGGGGACGCGGTATATAGTGTCGACATCGCGTGACTGCACTACGGCGTCGGGTGCGACATTGCAGAAGAGGGCTATCTTGCGGCGTACGTCGGCCGGGATGTCGCGCTCGGTGCGGAGCACGAGCACGTCGGGTTGTATGCCGAGTTCCTGAAGTTTCTTCACGGAGTGCTGTGTGGGCTTTGTCTTAAGCTCCTTGGCTGCGGCGATGAACGGTACGTAGGTGAGATGTATGCACAGGCTGTCGCTGCCGAGTTCCCAGCGCAGCTGGCGTACTGCTTCGAGGAAGGGGAGCGACTCGATATCGCCAACGACACCCCCGATTTCAGTGATGATAAAGTCGAAATTGCCGGTTTTGCCCAGGGCTTTCACGGCGCGCTTGATCTCGTCGGTGATATGCGGTACGATCTGCACCGTCTTGCCGAGGTAATCGCCGCGCCGCTCCTTATTGATGACGCTTTGATAAATGCGGCCGGTAGTGATGTTATTGGCGCGGGTGGTG
>CANSGE010000226.1 GCA_947646295.1 uncultured Bacteroidales bacterium | reverse complement strand
GTGAAGAGGGGATTTTGTATTGATGCGATCCCCTCTCGGATCTGCTGCTCATACCGCGGCGATGGTCGGTGGGCCGACCCTTCCTAAGCCGAGATAAATGTATGCGGAATACTCCTGCGGGCGATTCTCTATCGGGGCTGCCTACTGCTCCTGTCCAATGATCAACTTTGTCTCTTTTGTGAGAGCAGACACGCCTATGTCGGGCGACTTTTTTTGCCGGGTGGGGGTGTTGATAAAGCTGTTGATAAGTATGTAAAAAAGCTGTTGATAATGCCGGGAGCCTCCGGAGGGCCTGCGGGGGGCAGCGGGCTTTTTCTACAGGCAGGGGGGAGTTGTCAAGGTGTTTTTATACAGTTTTTGTAGGTTATTCAGCCAAAAATTTATTAACTTTGCACTTTATAAACACCCTGTTCATAAAGTCTGAATCTCGCTGATTTTCAGAGATAATTGATGTTAATAAGGTGTTGGTAAACTGATAAAGGATCTCAATAAGTGATTTTTGCAAGTTTTCGGGCAAAAAGTTATTGAACAAATTTACACCCCTTTATTATTATTGGTTTATTTAGGGATTATCAATTTTTAAAATCAAAACATAAAATAATAATAAGATGAATGTTGAAAAGTCGCTTCAGAAGGAGGAATTGAAGCAACGCATACTCCGGCTGAAAAAAGAGAAGAAGGCTGTGATACTTGCCCACTACTATCAGCAGGGCGACATTCAGGATATAGCCGATCACATCGGCGATTCGCTGGCGCTGGCACAGTATGCGGCGACCCTTGAGGATGCCGAGATCATAGTGCTGTGCGGAGTGCATTTCATGGGAGAGACGGCCAAGCTGCTGTGCCCCGGCAAGAAGGTGCTCGTGCCCGACGCGGCCGCCGGCTGCTCACTGGCCGACAGCTGTCCGGCGGAAGATTTCGCCGCCTTCATCAAGGAGCATCCCGGACATATGGTGGTATCATATGTGAATACCTCTGTGGGGGTGAAGGCTCTGACGGATGTGCTGGTGACATCGGGCAATGCCCGCAAGATCATCGACTCGCTGCCGGCTGATGCAAAAATCATATTCGGCCCCGACCGCAACCTGGGCAATTACATCAACTCGCAGACCGGACGCCAGATGGTGCTCTGGGACGGCGCATGCCACGTGCACGAGCAATTTTCGCTCGAAAAGATACTCGAGCTCAAGAAAGAGCATCCGGGGGCGAAAATCCTGGTGCATCCCGAATGCCGCAAGCAATTGGTGCTGGTGGCCGACGCTGTAGGCTCGACAGCGGCTCTGCTCGACTATGCGCGCAAGTCGGACGCCAAGGAGTTCATAGTGGCTACCGAGAGCGGTATCCTGCATCAGATGCGCAAGGATTGTCCCGAAAAGACATTCATCCCCGCTCCGCCCAACGACAGCACCTGTGCCTGCAACGACTGCTCATACATGAAACTCAACACGCTGCAGAAACTCTATGACTGTCTGCTCAACGAGACTCCCGAGATCACGATAGACCCGGCGCTTGCGGAGGCGGCCCGGCGCCCCATCGAACGCATGCTCGAACTTTCGTAAAAAATCATTATCTTTGCACTCCTTACTACATATATACTATATAATATATGGAATACAACCATAAAGAAATAGAAAAGCGCTGGCAACAGTATTGGAAAGACCATCGCACCTATGCGGCGTCGATAGACGAGTCGCGTCCTAAATATTACGTGCTCGATATGTTCCCCTACCCCTCGGGTGCGGGGCTGCACGTAGGCCATCCGCTCGGATACATCGCCAGCGACATCTATTCGCGCTACAAACGTCTGCAGGGCTTCAATGTGCTGCATCCTATGGGCTACGACGCCTATGGGCTGCCCGCCGAACAGTATGCCATACAGACGGGCCAGCATCCCGAAAAGACTACAAACGTAAATATAGCGCGCTACCGCAGCCAGCTCGACAATATAGGATTCTGCTACGACTGGGAGCGCGAGATACGCACATGCGACCCCGGCTACTACAAATGGACGCAGTGGGCTTTCATAGAGATGTTCAACCACTACTATGACACAGCCGCCCAAAAGGCCATGCCGATAGCCGGGCTGGTGAAGCATCTCGACGAAAAAGGTACCGAAGGACTCACAGCTTCCGCCGGAATGGAACTCAGCCTGACCGCCGCCGAATGGCAGGCTATGGATGAAAAGGCCAAAAGCGACGTGCTGATGAATTACCGCATAGCTTATCTCGGAAATACGATGGTGAACTGGTGTCCGGAGCTGGGTACAGTGCTCGCCAACGACGAGGTGAGCGAGGGTCTCTCCGTGCGCGGCGGTTATCCCGTGGAGCAGAAACTGATGTATCAGTGGTGTCTGCGCGTGTCGGCTTACGCCCAGCGTCTGCTCGACGGCCTCGACAAGCTCGACTGGACCGACTCGCTCAAGGATACGCAGCGCAACTGGATCGGGCGCAGCGAGGGTGCCGAGATGAAATTCCGTGTAGCCGGCACTGATCTTGACCTTGAAATCTTCACCACACGTGCCGATACTATCTTCGGCGTGACATTCATGGTGCTCGCTCCCGAGAGCGCCTATGTGGATATGGTGACCACGCCCGGGCAGCGCGCGGCTATGGACGAGTATCTCGCAGCCGTGAAGCACAAGACCGAGCGCGAGCGCATGATCGACAAGAAAATGACGGGTGTCTTCACCGGTGCCTATGCCGTGAATCCTCTTACGGGTAAGGAAATACCCATCTGGGTGAGCGACTATGTGCTGGCAGGCTACGGTACGGGCGCCATCATGGCCGTGCCTGCCCACGACAGCCGTGACTACGCTTTCGCCAAGGCTTTCGGGCTGCCTGTGGTGCCGCTCATCGAGGGTGCCGATGTATCGGAGCAGAGTTTCGATGCCAAGGAAGGCAAGATGATCAACAGCAGCGGCCCCGAGCTCTCGCTCGACGGCCTGGAAGTGAAAGAGGCTATCGCCAAGACTAAAAAATTCATCGAGGAGAAAGGAATCGGGCGTGTGAAGGTCAACTATCGCCTGCGCGACGCCATCTTCAGCCGTCAGCGTTACTGGGGCGAGCCTTTCCCCGTATATTACAAGGATGGAGTGCCGCAGATGCTCCCGATGGAACAACTGCCGCTGCTGCTGCCCGAAATCAGCGAATATCGCCCCACAGAGA
>CANSGE010000225.1 GCA_947646295.1 uncultured Bacteroidales bacterium | reverse complement strand
ACAGCTTTCGCCCCCGTGGAGCTCGACTCGCAGGTCAGGGGCGCCACCGCCGGGGGCCGTAAACTTTTTGCGGCGCCAAGCGTTATACTTGATGTGCCCGGCGACGCGGCTGTGCTGCCTCCCACGCCGTGGTATCTCACTCCCATGGCAGTCAGCTGCCTGATATTGCTGCTCGCCGTAGCGGTCACATGGCACGACCGGCGCCGCCGCAAAGTCACCCGATGGCTTGACGCACTGCTGTTTGGAGTCTTCGGACTCGCCGGCTGCCTGCTCACTTTCCTCATTTTTGTCTCGGTACACGAGGCTACCTCTCCCAACTGGCTCTATCTGTGGCTCAACCCGGCCGCACTGATTGTGCCCGTATTTATTTGGTTAAAAAGTTGCAAAAAAGTCGTTTTATCGTATCAAATCGTTAACTTTGCGCTATTATTAATAATGTGTGTCGCCTGGTATTGGATTCCCCAATCGGCCAATCCGGCATTCTGGCCTCTGATACTGGCCGATGCGCTCCGGGCGATCAACTATATATCACTGAATGTTTCGTCAAAAGACGCATAAATACCCCTCGATGCTCGTACCACGGCTGGTACTCGCCCTGCTGACCTCAGTCGTCGGCATGGTGGCCGACGCTGCCAACAGCGCCCGCCCCCAGCTCGTAGTGGGCATCATGATCGACGGACTCGACCAGCAGTACATCGACATGCTGCTCTCGCACTTCGGCGAAGATGGCTTCAACCGCCTCCTGCGCGACGGCGTGATAGTGGCCAACGCCGACTACGGCACCAATCTCGATGCCGTGGCCTCGACTGCCGTGGTGATGACCGGCGCCGCGCCATCGACCACCACCGTAAGCTCAGCTGACGTATACGACCGTGAGCTCATGAAATCGGTGCCGGCCATGCACGACCCGGCCTCGATGGGAAATTTCACCTCCGAGACCTACTCCCCCAGGAGCCTTGCAGCCAGCACCCTGGCCGACGAAGTACGCATCGCCGGCGGCGGCGTCACCCACGTCTACTCCGTGGCACCCTCGGCATCGCAGGCAGTGATACTGGCCGGACACAGCGCCAATTGCGCCATATGGCTCAATGAAAAGACCGGCAACTGGGCCACATCCACCTTCTATAAAGACGCTCCCACCACACTGACGCGGCGCAACCGCACCATGCCGCTCTCAATGCGTCTCGACACAGCCCAATGGACTCCGCTCTACCGGGCTGACGCCTATCCGGGTCTGCCCGAGCACCTGACGCATTACCCCTTCAGATACACGTTCGGCCGCGGCAACGACAGCCGATACTCCATGTTCGCAGCATCGCCGCTGGTAAATACCGAGGTCACCGACATTGCATCCGACCTTATCACCGATCTCAAACTCGGTGCCAACGACGGCCTCGACATGGTCAACCTGGCCTACAGCCTCCTGCCCTACGACTACACCCGCAACGACGACAACCGCTACGAGCTGATCGACGCATATCTGCGTCTCGACCGCGACCTGGCAAGGCTCATCTCCACCGTCGAAAGCCGCGTCGGGCCTGACAAAGCCATATTTTTCATCGCCGCCACACCTCCAAAAGGTCTTGTGCGCCGCGACGAAGAGCAATGGGCCATACCATATGGCGAGTTTTCCACCAAAAAAGCCCGCTCGCTGCTCAATATGTATCTCATCGCCGTCTACGGCAACGGCGAGTGGATCAGCTCCTTCCACGGCAATCAATTCTATCTCAACCATAAGCTCATCAAGGACCGCGGCGTCGACGCCGCCGAGCTGCGCACACAGGCAGCCGCATTCCTCACCCGCATGAGCGGGGTCGACCGCGTATACACCATCGACGAGATACTCGCCTCGCGTGGAGATGCCCGGCTCGAGGCCCTCAACCGCAACCTGCATCCCGACACCGCCGGCGATCTCATCATCGAGGTCGATCCCGGCTGGGAAATCGTCGACGATGCCATCAGCAACGTCTCATCACAACGTGTCAAGTACGTAAAACGCTACGTGGCGCCGGCAGCACCATTCGTCATCATGGCTCCAGGTGTGCCCGCACGCACTATCGACACACCGGTCGACGCACGCGTCATAGCCCCCACCGTCGCCCGCCAGCTGCGCATACGGTCGCCCAACGCGGCCGCTCTGCCCGGCCTGATCCTCTGATTCTGTCACGATTACTTTCGCCGGTAAATACACAAATGTGAATTTTTATGAAAAAATTCACTATCTTTGCGCATAAATATACATCACATAAGAATATAAGAAAAAACAATATAATGTCATTAGAATCATTTTTCACCTCCATTTTCGGCTCGAAAGCATCGCGCGACGAAAAACGCTACCGCTCTTTCGTAGAGACACGCATCAATCCTCTCGGTGCCGAACTCGAAGCCAAGACCAACGATGAGGTCCGCGCCGTAGTGTCGGATATCCGTGCCGATATCCACAGCGCCATCGCCGACGACGAACAGAAAATCGCCGACCTCAAGACACGTATCGAGACCCTCCCGCTCGACGAGCGCCAGCCCCTCTGGGACGAAATCGACAAGCACGAGAAGAATATCTACGAAGTGCTCGAGAATAAGCTCGAGGAACACCTCCCCATGACTTTCGCCGCACTGCGCGAGACAGCCCGCCGTTTTGCCAAGAACGAGACCGTAGTCGTGACCGCATCCGACCTCGACCGCGACCTCGCCGGCCAGGGCAAGGATTTCGTGACTATCGAAGACGACAAGGCCATATACAAAAACCACTGGATGGCCGGCGGCAATGAAGTCACCTGGGACATGATACACTACGATGTGCAGATGATCGGCGGCAAGGTGCTCAACGAAGGCAAAATCGCCGAAATGGCTACCGGTGAGGGTAAGACTCTCGTGGCTACGCTGCCCGTATTCCTCCGCTCGCTCACCGGACGCGGCGTGCATGTGGTCACCGTCAACGACTACCTCGCCAAGCGTGACTCCGAGTGGATGGGCCCGCTGTACATGTTCCTCGGCTCCACCATCGACTGCATCGACAAACACCAGCCCAACACACCCTCACGCCGCGCGGCCTACGCCTGCGATATCACCTACGGCACAAACAACGAATTCGGCTTCGACTACCTCCGCGACAATATGGCTATGTCGCCCGAGGATATGGTGCAGCGCGGACATTATTACGCCATCGTCGATGAGGTCGACTCCGTG
>CANSGE010000224.1 GCA_947646295.1 uncultured Bacteroidales bacterium | reverse complement strand
TTTCCGCGCCTACAAGGGTCTGCCCAAATACGGCCCGCTGATCAAGTTCCTCAGCCAGGAAAATATGAAGACCCTCCTGCTGGAGACCGAGGCCCACTACCTGCAGGACAACGCCCGCGAGATGCCCGTCGTCACCGACCCGCTTTACTTCGTCATCGACGAGAAAAACCGCTCCGTGGAGCTCACCGACAAGGGTCTCGACGAACTTACCGGCAAAATCGAGGATCCGCAGTTCTTCGTGCTCCCCGATATCGCTTCACAGCTCAGCGAGCTGGAGCACGTGGCCGACAAGGACGAGCGTCAGGCCCGCAAGGATGAGCTGATGCAGGACTATGCCGTCAAAGCCGAGCGCGTGCACACCGTCACACAGCTCCTCAAGGCTTACTCGCTCTTCGAGAAGGACGTGGAATACGTCGTGGACGACAATAAAATCAAGATCGTCGACGAGCAGACCGGCCGTATCATGGAAGGTCGCCGCTACAGCGACGGTCTCCACCAGGCCATCGAAGCCAAGGAAGGCGTCAAGGTCGAAGCCGCTACGCAGACCTTCGCCACCATCACCCTGCAGAACTACTTCCGCATGTACCACAAGCTCGCCGGTATGACCGGTACGGCTGTCACCGAAGCGGGCGAATTCTGGGATGTATACAAGCTCGAGATCGTGTCGATCCCCACCAACAAGCCGGTGGCACGTATCGATATGAACGACCGCGTATACAAGACCAAAAAAGAAAAATACAAGGCCGTGATCGCCGAAATCGAACGCCTCCACGAAATCGGACGCCCGGTACTCGTCGGCACCAC
Organism: uncultured Bacteroidales bacterium; assembly: GCA_947646295.1. Taxonomy (GTDB): domain Bacteria; phylum Bacteroidota; class Bacteroidia; order Bacteroidales; family Muribaculaceae; genus CAG-873. Next base: position 2,392 of record CANSGE010000224.1, on the reverse strand, counting down.
TTCAGTCGAAATCTCCGAGTTGCTGAGCAAGATGCTCCAGATGCGCAAGATTCCTCACAATGTCCTCAATGCCAAGCTCCACCAGCGCGAGGCCGAGATCGTCGCACTTGCCGGTCTACCCGGTGCCGTCACCATCGCCACCAACATGGCCGGCCGCGGTACTGACATCAAGCTCCCCGCAGAGGTCAAGGCAATGCAGGACAATGACATCGTGAAGGGCAAGTCCGTAGGCGGTCTCGCCATCATCGGCACCGAACGCCACGAATCACGCCGCGTCGACCGTCAGCTCCGTGGCCGTGCAGGCCGTCAGGGCGACCCGGGTTCGTCAGTTTTCTTCGTATCGTTCGAAGATCAGCTCATGCGCCTCTTCGCCACAGACCGTGTCATGAAGATGCTCGACACTTTCGGCCTCAAGGAAGATGAGATGATCGAGCACAAGATGGTCAACAACGCCATCGAAAAGGCCCAGAAACGCGTCGAGGAAAACAACTTCGGCATCCGTAAGCGCCTCGTCGAATACGACGACGTGATGAACAAGCAGCGAAACTACATCTACACCCGCCGCCAGCACGCCCTCAAGGGCGAACGCATCGGTATCGACATCGCCAACATGATCTATGATACCATCGAAGCTCTCGTGGCACAGTACGACAGCGCCGCTGACTATCCCGCACTCGCGCTCGACCTTTACCGCATCTTCACCATCGAGCCGCCCTTCACCGAAGCCGAATATGCCAACCTCTCGCAGCAGGAACGCATCGACGCTCTCCACGAGGAGGCCCTCAAAACTCTCAACCGCAAGAACGATCGCATCCGCGAGGTGGCCATGCCCGTCATCCGGGGTATCCTTGCCAACAATGACTATCGCGGCAAGATCATCGTGCCGATTTCCGACGGAAAGATGGTGTTCAACCTCCGTGTCGACCTCGAAGAGGCTGATGCAACCGATGGCCGCTCGATCATCAAGGAATGGCAGAAAGCTCTCTCACTCGTCAGCATCGACGAACTGTGGATGATGCACCTCCGCGAGCTTGATCAGCTCCGCCAGTCGGTGCAGAATGCAAGCTATGAGCAGAAAGATCCCCTCGTGATATACAAAGTGGAGGCATTCCACCTCTTCCAGGATATGCTCAACCGCCTCAACACCAAGATGGCCGCCACTCTCATGCGTGGACACATCCCCATGCGCGAGGCAGCTCCCGAGCAGCAGCCCGCTCAACAGCAGGATGCCGCTCCCGCCGATGCGCAGGCTCCCGCCGAGCAACCCGCCGAAGCACCCAAGCCACGCCGTGAAGCTCCCGAGATGCGCCAGGCTGAGCCCGAAATGCCTCGCCGCTACGAGTATAAGACATCCAAGGCAACCCTCCCCAGCGAGGAAGCCCAGCGCAAAGCCGCTTCGGCTCCCCAGGGCGAGGCTCCACGCCCAATGCCCATGCGCGCCCAACCGAAAGTAGGCCGCAACGATCCTTGTCCTTGCGGTTCGGGCAAAAAATACAAAAACTGCCACGGTAAAGAAAACTGATCCCCCCCATTAACAAGTCATAAGAGGCTGCCCCACAGGCAGCCTCTTCTTTGTAGTTTCCAATAGCAATAAATTGCGAACTATCGTCCATGCGGTAATGTGTTACATTTTTTAACACTTTGTTTTCGTCGATATCCGGTGTTTTAAGTCTTTACTATAGAGACCAACGATAAAGAAGTGAAAAAACAGCTCGACATACAGACCCGGCAGATGCTTGGCAAGGTGATTGAGACCAATCTCAATTACCTTGTACGCTTCGCTACCATTCGCATAGGCAGCAAAGCCGATGCTGAGGATGTGGTACATGAGGCTATCAAGAGAATTTTGGAAACCGACATTTCCAAAATCAAGCTTGATAGTATCAGAATGTACCTTTTCCGAATCGTCTATAATCTCTGTAAGGATTTTTATCTCAACGCCAAGAGTATTCGACCGCTCTCTGAGATTGATGATGAAATTCCAGACACTTCCAAGGAAGATGAATTGGACATGGAAGAAATTGAGCGTCTGAACTGTCTCCTCGAAAATCTTCCCGAAAGAGAGGCCGATGTTGTCAGAATGAATGTGATGGACGAACTCTCATTCGTGGAAATAAGTCAGATTCTCTCTACTCCGGCATCTACCGTCAAATCCCGATTCAAGTCGGGAATGGATAAGTTAAGAAAACAATATTTCAAAAAATAAATAGTCATGGATGAATACAAAGATATAAAGGATATGCTGAAACCTCGCCGTGACTTTGCGGCATCTGCCGACCTGCGTAACAAAATAGAATCCACTCTTGATTCTTATACCCGGCAAAGGAAATCTTTACAATGGTTATGGGGAGTAGGAGCTTCGTGCGTGGCAGCCGCAGTCTTGATATTGATT
>CANSGE010000223.1 GCA_947646295.1 uncultured Bacteroidales bacterium | reverse complement strand
GATTACACCTATTGCGCTGAGTGTCTACGAATTAAAAAATGTCATGTACTATAGCATATTATAGGCCATAGCCTGCCCTGCATTCTGATACCAGGGATGCGCCGTGAAGTCGAAGCGGGTGATATAGCCGAGCAACATGGGCATATAGGCCAATGTCATGGAGTTGGTAGTGAAATAGCCGGTGCCGTTGTGCCAAACGCCGTCGCGGTTGAATCCGGATGCCGGGGCACGTGCTGTCCAAAGCTCATAGAGATATTCAAGCAATTTCAGCGCCTCGGGATACGATGCGTCATCGTATAGGGTGAGGGCTGAGAAGAACATAAGGCGGTAATTGATCTGCCAGAAGTGGTTGTCAAAGATATGGTTTTCCTGATATCCGCGGTTGGAGTTGTAAAACCGCAGGCATTGCTGAGCCACAAAACTCCGGGCAGCCTCGCGCATTGCGGGGGTGAGTCGGCCATTGAGCAGGTCATAGACGGCTGCATGAGCAAAGGTGACGGTAGAGGTGATAAAATTCTCACTGTACAATACCGATGCCGGGCACGGATGATTGAGCATGGCTTGCAGAAGCTCGATGAGCTTTTCGGCGTAAGTCTCGTCGAGGGTCAGCTGATATGCCTGATAGAGTACATCGACATTGCGGTAGAGACTTTCGTGGTCGGCATAGAGCTTGTCGAGTCCTGTCGGGTAGTCAACGGCAAGTTCGGCGGCAGCCCTACGCACAAGGTCGGCATATTCGGGATGCTCCGGCGCATGCTCACGTGCAGCCGGAAGTTTGGCATCGAGGAAGCAGTAAAGTCTTGGTGAATACTGTGGTGCCATCGTCAGAAAAGTCTCCCAGGAGGGTGTCACGAATGTAGGTTCGTCGCCATGGATTTCAAAGGAATAAGTATCGCTCCATTGCTCAGCCTCGCCTGCATCACTGATATTGCGGAAACGCCAATACCATACGCCGGTGTCAAGGCGCCGGTGAGGGTTCCACATGTTCCATTCGAGCGGTTCAGACAATATGGTGGTATTTTCGGCAAAATCCACCGACGACGACAGGGCAAACTGCAGATAGACCCCGGTCTTCATATTCTGAGGTACAATCAGCGGTGCCGGATTGATGTATAGCTCGTTGGTCGAACGTGGATAAGGCAGAGTGCGCATCTTCTCATGATACTCCTCGGGCGAGTCGATGGGCGACACCTCTGTCACTTCTCCGGGCGTGTCATCGGCCGGAGAAGCGGGTGTGTCATCGGAGCAGCCCGCGAGCAGGAGTGCCAGGGATGCTATTGCGAAATATTTTTTCATCACTCTCATGATATTTCGGGGTGATTATTCAAAGATTGTGAACATGGGACGTCCGAGTACGGTAGGAGTCTTGGTCACGATGTCAATCTGTGAGAATCTCACGGTACCGTTGGTGCCATTGTCTGTAGCGGTGATATTTGTGCCCTGTATGGTACCGCTCTTGTTGACGGAGCAGGTGTCGTACATGCAGTCCTGGAAGGGGTCACGGTCAAATATGGTATTGAGAGGGAAGAGGGCGCGGAACTCACGAGAGCCGGAGGGCGAGTCGGCGATCACCTCGTTGCGCAGGTTGGTGGTCTTGAGGAGCATGCTGATCCATTCCTCCATCTGGGCACGTGCCGGCAGATACCATCCGGTGACGGTCTCTGATGCGCTTTCATCGAAAGGATGAGCGGCTACCCACTCAGCCCAGGCGGTGGCAAAGGGTGAGTCGCCGAGTCCGCTGAGTATATTGTCGGAATTCTGAGTGCCGTTGACCAGAGTTTCGGCTGCTGGGAAGCCGGCCGGCATTGCCTCAGAATTGAACTGAACGCGTGATTTGGTGACATTTTCCAAAGCCACGGCGTAAGCCTTGATGCTCTTGCCTGCGAACTGTTCGGGATAAAGGCCGATATTGTCGCCCGACATTGCGCCCATGTAGAATACAACTCCGACAGCCGAAGCGGCGTCGAGCGTGGCGCGCCCCTTGGCATTGATATATGAGCCGACTGTCATCTCGATGACGCGGTCGGGATCATTTACGTATTGATTGTCAATGGTGACGTCAACATTGAGGTCTTGTGTCTGCGCACGTGTGATTTCGGCGCTGGCATTGATTGTATAGTTGGCGTCGAGAGGTATGGTATTTTCGGCGATTGTCAATAATTTGTCGCCACGTCCGCTGAGTACCATGGTGATAGGCTGATCGAGCTTCGAGAGATTTGACGGGGCGAAAATCATGTTGGAGAACCATGGAGAGGCCTGCGGGTCGAAAGTCGAGTTGGTATATTCAATTTCGGTGTAGGCATCCTTTGAGCATGTGCCTTCGACCACATTGTATCCGGCAGGAGCCTTGTACGTCAGGCGAAGGGATGTGGAACCTTTGACATTTTCAGTATTTTTAGGAGCGAAATTAAATTTGATCATCGGCCGCTTCAGAGTGACAGTGGCGCCGTCCTCGAAGGTGGTAAGGACGCCTGCGAAGGCTTCCATGGCGGCCATACGGGTCGGGTCGGCGAGGTCAAAGGCGGTTTCGCTGTATGTGATGTTGGAGAGATCGTCGCTATTGTAGATTTTTGGAGTCGAGAGAGGGTCGTCGGGCATGTATTCGGCCCAGAAAGCGGCGCGGGTTGCGCCATTGGAGATGTCCTTGGCGTGGAGGACAAACTCAGAGGTGCCCGTAGAGGCGTTGATGACTTCGCGAGTGCCCACGGCCACACCGTCGTCAGCAAACAGCTGCATCACGCACTTGAGGGTATAGCCCGGGATGACAGGTACGTCTGCGCGGCTGCCTGCGTGGCCGAAGTCTGTGGTGACGCGCACCACGATGTCGCCTTTTGACATTCCTGCCGGGGTGATTTCTTCGGTGCCGGAGCATGAAGCCATCGAGCCGAGAGCCACAGCACCAAGTATGAGGTTTAAAATCTTGTTCATCGTAAAAGTTTAATATGAAAAATCTTCTTGCTACAGAAATAAATCCGGAGGCCTGTGTGATAGAGGCGCAGGCCTCCGGAAAGGTATGGATGTTATCGCACAGTCATGGGCTTATTCAAATACCGTGAACATTGCGCGGCCAAGAGCCTGCGGTGTGCCGGAAATGATGTTGATCTGGGAGAAACGCACCGAAATCTGGCTGTCGGAGCTTACTTCGACGTTTGTGCCCATGATGTTGCCGTTGCGATTGATCGAGCAGGAAGCATACATGCA
>CANSGE010000222.1 GCA_947646295.1 uncultured Bacteroidales bacterium | reverse complement strand
TCAAGAAAATCTTCGAGAAATTCTACCGCGTATCCACCGGCAACCGCCACGACGTCAAAGGCTTCGGCCTCGGACTGGCATACGTCAAGAAGATGGTCACCGAGCTCGGTGGCAATATCACAGTGGAAAGCGAATTCAATCATGGAACAAAATTTATAATCATATTACCACTCTCTAAAAACTGAACATTATGGAAGAAAGAATGAGAATCCTCCTTTGCGAAGATGACGAGAATCTCGGCATGCTCCTCCGGGAATATCTTCAGGCAAAAGGCTTCAACGCCGACCTCTTCTCCGATGGCGAAAGCGGATACAAAGCTTTCCTCAAAGGCAAATACGATATCTGTGTCCTCGACGTGATGATGCCCAAGAAAGACGGCTATGCCGTGGCTCAGGAAATCCGCAACGTCAATAGCGAGGTGCCCATCATTTTCCTCACCGCAAAATCACTCAAGGACGACATCCTCGAAGGCTTCAAGATCGGCGCCGACGACTATATCACCAAGCCCTTCTCCATGGAAGAGCTCGTACTCCGCATCGAAGCTATCCTCCGCCGCGTCAAAGGCAAGAAGGGCAAGGAAGTGACCATGTACAAGATCGGCCGCTTCACCTTCGACACCCAGAAGCAGACCCTCATGATCGACGACAAGGTGACGAAGCTCACCACCAAGGAATCAGAGCTGCTCAGCCTGCTCTGCGCCCACGTCAACACCATCCTCGAACGCAACTTCGCGCTCAAGACCATCTGGATCGACGACAATTACTTCAACGCCCGCTCGATGGACGTATATATCACCAAGCTCCGCAAGCATCTCAAGGAAGACCCCTCCATCGAGATCATCAACATCCACGGCAAAGGCTACAAGCTCATCGCGCCCGAGATGGAAGCCCAGGCTTGACCGTCGGCGAAAAAATACCTATCTTTGCATCATGGCTCGTCACACCGGGCCATGATGCATATTTTTTATCGACATACAATCTCATGGAAAAACAGATCGCACTCATCACAGGAGCCACAAGCGGCATCGGCGAGGCTTGCGCACGCCGTTTCGCCCGCGCCGGATATTTCATCATCATCACAGGGCGCAATTCAGCCCGCCTGCAATTCCTGGCTGCCGAACTCGGCCCTGACGTACTCACACTCCAATTTGACATCCGCGACGCCGAGGCTTGCCGGAGCGCCCTCGACTCCATCCCCGCGCACCTGCGTGATATCGACGTGCTCGTCAACAATGCCGGACTCGCCCTCGGCCTCGAGCCCGAATACGAAGGCGACCTCACCGACTGGACCACGATGATCGACACCAATATCAAAGGCCTCCTCTACGCCACACGCATGATAGTGCCCGGAATGGTGGAGCGCAACTCCGGTCATGTGATCAACATCGGCAGTGTGGCCGGCGACGCAGCCTATGCCAACGGTGCCGTGTACTGCGCCACAAAATCAGCTGTGAAAGCCCTCACCGACGGCCTCCGCATCGACCTTGCTGCCACCGACGTGCGCGTGACCCTGATCAAGCCGGGCCTCGTTGAGACAAATTTCAGCAACATACGCTTCCATGGCGACACCGAGCGTGCCGACAAGGTGTACCGCGGCATCGACCCGCTCACAGCCGACGACATAGCCGACACCGTGCTCTACGCCGCAAGCGCGCCCAAGCATGTGCAGATAGCCGAAATGCTCATACTCGCCAATCATCAGGCCAATGGCAGCATCATCGTCCGCGACTGAAATCATCACGCCGCGCCTCATATTGAGGCCATGGAGCGATGATGATGCTCCGGCACTCTACCGCTATGCCTCCGACCCCGCCGTAGGCAGCCCGGCGGGATGGCCCGCGCACACATCCGTCGACGAAAGCCTCGGCATCATCCGTACCGTCTTCTCCGCCCCGGAAATCTACGCCGTGGTGCTCCGCGACACCGCCGAGCCTATCGGCTGCTGCGGATTGGCCGACATCAATGACGCGGAGGCAGAGCTTGGCTATTGGATAGCACGGCCTTACTGGGGGCGCGGCCTTATGACGGAGGCCGCCACCGCGCTGATACGCCACGCTTTTCAGTTGCTCAGGCTGCGGTCGATACGCTGCAGTCACTATGCCGAAAACGACCGCTCGCGCCGCGTGATAGAAAAATGCGGTTTCGGACGTCCCTACGCCACCGCTGAAGCCGACACGCTTCTTGGCGACCGGCGCACCGAAGTTCATTACCGTCTCATCAACCCGTTAGCTACTACTATGTAAGCCGGTGCTTGGTTAAAAAGAGTGTTAACTTTTGTTAACTTTGAGAGGAAGGGTAATTTTTTCGTAACCTTGCACGAATTTTAATCATTGTTTTTTTTATGAAGAAATTTTTACTTCTTTTTGGCGCTGCGTCCATTGCTTTGGTTGGCGTAGCCGCACCTGCCTCACGTGAGGCCAAGACGCACAAATCTGTAAGCCACCGTGAAGCTCCCTGGTCGCCCAAGGGCATGATGCCGAGCAAGATTTCTCAATTCTACTGGGGATGGGACGGAACATCCGAACAATGGGAACCGCAGGAAACCATCACCTTCACCTACGATGATTTCGGAAAAGTGCTCACCGAGACATCTGAATACAACAAGAGAGAATACACCTACAATGACAATGGTCTCGTAACTACAGAGACATCGTATTGGAACGACAACGGCACATGGACACCCTCGTACAAGAGTGAATACACTTACGATGATGTAATCAAAGACTTCAAAATCAAGTCTGTAGATTACAATTATGAAAACGGTGCATGGGTGAAAAGCAACGAATCCGGCAAAAACATCACCCGCAACGCCCAGGGCAACATCATCCGCATCGTAGATACCTCGGACGGTCGGGAGTATGATGATCCCCTGACAATCTCCTACGGCGCCGACGGCAAAGCCAACGAAATGATCTACTGGGACGGCGAAGATGTTGACATCAAATATACCGATATCGTATGGGCGCAGACCGACGGCCAGATCGTCGAAGGCGAATTTGACGACGATGACTTCTACACCGGCTACAACAAAATCGCCTCGGCTACAATCGCCACCTACCGCGCATTCGACAAACCTCTCTATCTCACTGCTTCATACGGCGAGCGCAACAGCTACAAATTTGAAGTGAAGTACGATGGCGAGGTAATCTTGTCAACCGACGTGGCCTACCTCGACAACAATGGCAGCTACGAGAAGACTGAATTTGAAATCGACTACGATAACGATGACGACGTGATGGT
>CANSGE010000221.1 GCA_947646295.1 uncultured Bacteroidales bacterium | reverse complement strand
GTGAGCCAGTGTCAGTCTTGCCCTTACCGTACTTCTCGAAGATCTGTACTTTTTCGTCAGAACTTAAATGCATTCTTGAAAAATTTTATAGGTGTTAATAAAAAAAGAGGTTTTCGGGTGCAAAGATATGAAAAATACGCGATATGGCGAAATTTTTCACGTAAAAAGTGTCGCGATGCCCGGAGGATGAAGCTTAGTCGAGCTTCGAACGGTCTTTTGAGGGGTTGCGGAAATAGAGCTGTCCGTCGACGTATTCCTGAGTAGCGATCAGGGTGGGCTTGGGCAGGCGTTCGTAGTAGCGTGAGATTTCGATCTGCTCGCGGTTTTCAGTTATTTCCTCAAGGTTGTCGTTGAGTGAGGCAAATTCCTGGAGCTTTTTCTCGAGGTCGTGACGCATTTCGCCCGCGATCTGGTTGGCGCGTTTTGCGATGACGCAAACGGTTTCATAGACATTACCTGTTTCTTCAGCGAGCTCCACGAGGTCGCGTGTGACAGTGTTGAGGGGTGCGTTGGATTTCTTGTAGTCCATGATTTATTCTTTTACGTATTTTTTTGCGATATTGTATATATTGTCGGCCTCGTGACGGTTGGGGCTGTCGGGATAGTTGTTGATGAAAGAGTAGTATTCATCGACAACTTCGCGGAAACGGTCGGCCTTACGCTCGTCGACGCTGAGGTCAGCCTCGCGGTATCGTGCTTTGAGGATGAGCAGTTCGAGGTCTTCTTTGTATTTCGAGTAAGGGTAGTCGCGCACGGCGTTGCGTGCCACGATGACGGCGCTCTCATAATTGTTGCCCATGTAGGTGCCGAGGTTGTAGTAGAGCTGGGCGTTCTGGAGCTGTTTGAGGGTGAGTTTATCCTGAAGCTCGAAGATGGCTGACTGAGCCTGGGGGACTTTGTCACTTCTGGGATAATAATCGAGAAAAGCCTGTAATTCCTCGATGCCCTGTATCGTGGGGGTCTGGTCGAGCTGCACGTCGGGCGAGTCGAGGTAGTAACCGTAGCCGCAGTAGAAGCGGGCCGATTCGGCGTACTTGCCTTTGGGATAGCGGGTGTAGTAAGTGCGGAAATATGGGCCGGAGCTTACGTAATCCTTATTCTCGAAATGGCTCATTGCGAGCAGATAGAGCGATTCTTCAGCTTTTTCCGTGCCTTTGAATACGGTGCTGCAATCTTTGAAGAGTGTGGCAGCCTGCACGTACTGTTTGGAGTCAAAGGCTCGTTTGGCAAATTCGAATTTATAGTTGTAGTCATTGCTCTTGAGCGCCTGCTGGTATTCGCCGCAGGAGCAGAAGAGAAAACCGAGAAGAGCAAAAAGGATGAATTTGCGCATTGTTTATGATTGTTGGGGTATAATTCAGGATGCAAAGTTACAAAAAATCTGTGAAGTGGCAAGCCTTGCGCCTATTCTTTATATTTTTTAAACACACGCTCGCATCTTTGGAGATTGCCGTGCGGTATCGTAAATTTTACTATCTTTGCGCTAAGATAGAAAAAGTAAAAGATGAATATCGTAATATTGGATGGCTACAGCCTGAATCCCGGCGACATGAGTTGGGATGAGATCAATGCTCTCGGTAATGTGACCGTATATGACCGTACTGCTCCTGAGGATGTGCTCACGCGAGCGGCCGGCGCTGATGCCGTACTCACAAACAAGGTGGTGATCACCGCCGAAATGATGGACCGTCTTCCCACGCTGAGATATATCGGTGTGCTGGCCACGGGATATAATGTAGTGGACGTCCGGGAGGCCGGCCGCCGCGGCATCGTAGTGACCAATATTCCGGCCTACAGCACGGCTTCGGTCGCCCAGATGGTATTCGCGCATCTGCTCTCATTGGTCAACCGTGTGGAGCACTATACTGCCGAAGTGCGCGGCGGACGTTGGGCGTCGAATCCCGATTTCTGTTTCTGGGACTCGCCTGTCACAGAACTGTACGGCAAGACTTTCGGCATCGTCGGTCTGGGTAATATCGGCATGGCGGTTGCCCGTATCGCTCTGGCGATGGGTATGAAAGTGGCTGCTGTGACAAGCAAACGCGAAGATGAACTCCCGGAGGGGATAGTAGCTGTGGATATCGACGAACTGTTCGCGCGGGCAGATGTCGTGAGCCTCCACTGTCCGCTTACAGATGCCACACGGCATATGGTGGACAGGCGTCGGCTTGGCCTGATGAAGTCATCGGCTATCCTCATCAACACCGGACGCGGCCCATTGGTGGATGAATGTGCGTTGGCCGAGGCTCTCAATGCGGGTCACATAGCCGGCGCGGGTATCGATGTACTTTCTATCGAGCCTCCTGCGGCTGACAATCCGCTGCTCAGTGCACGCAATTGCCATGTCACGCCACATATCGCCTGGGCATCTACAGAAGCCCGTGCGAGACTCATGACCACCGCCGCGGCCAATCTCCGTGCCTTCGCTGCAGGTCGTACCATAAACAATGTGGCCGAAGCGCCTGCGGATAAGTGATCTACGCATCTCCAATTGCTTGAAGATGCATAGATCTGTGACGTGGTGACTGTGCGCTCAAAGGTTGAGATACTCTTTCAGGGCATCGACATATTCTTCAAATGCCTTTCGTCCTTGTGCGGTGACTTTGCATACGGTGCGGGTTTTCTTGCCGATGAAGCCTTTCTCAACTGAGATATAGCCGGCGGATGAAAGTTTGTCGAGCTGAACACTCAGATTGCCTGCCGTGGCTTCTGTCTTTTCTTTGAGATAAACGAAATCCGCCTCGTCGACATTCATCAGAATGGACATTACCGCAAGACGTAGTTGTGAGTGTAAGAGCGGATCAAGTTCTTTCATAGAAGTTTTTTTGCTTTATGTTTGATCATATGGCCGGGGATGATGGTCATACAAACAAACGCCACGATAAACAGCGGCATCACCCAGGAGGCATCCATCGCCATTCTGCCGGCGATGCAGCATGTCAAAAATATACCTGCGGCCAAGCCGAGCCCTCCGCCATAGATATAAGATGATTCGTTGAGGACTATACCGTTGGCAATTTCAGCAAATGGCACTATGATCAGCGCAAATGCAAACATTGCGCTCCATGAATCCACTCCGCAGGCGAGCAGGAGCGTGAGACATGAGGCTGTGCACACGATAGCACTGAAGCCTACGATTGTCCATAAGCGGTCGATGATTTTGTCAGTGTAAGTTTTGACGCCCTTCTTCACCGCTTCTTTTTTAGCCATGATCGGTGTAGCGATGCCACCGATTATCCAAAGCAGAAACCACAGCCAATTTACCGCAACATTG
>CANSGE010000220.1 GCA_947646295.1 uncultured Bacteroidales bacterium | reverse complement strand
GATTGTCCACCTGGTCTTTCATCAGCGAAATGAGCGGAGTGACCACCAATGTGGTGCCGGGCAAAAGCAAAGCCGGCACCTGAAAAGTGATGGACTTGCCGCCGCCCGTAGGGAGCAGGCCGATGGTATCCCGTCCGGAGAGTACTGAGCCGATGATCTCTTCCTGGCACTCGCGGAATGATGCGTAGCCCCATACCTGATTGAGTATGTCGGCGGGGGTGGTCATCAATCGGTCTCGGATGAAGTGCGTATCTGCTTGACGAGCAATTGGAGTGGCGAGGAGGCGTTGTGATGGTTGTTTTCCTCGATGGTGTAGCAGATGTTGAATGGCTTGCCGGCGTGTATGTAGTCGAAGTAGCGTGCCATATTGAAGGCGATGCCGTTGATTACCTTGCCGGAAGTGTCATCGACAAGCTCGAGTTTGATGTGCTCGAGATGCTTGCCCACGAGCATGCTTGTTCCGAAATCCTTTACGCCGCGGGTGCAGAAAGTGGGTTTCTGATTGCCGGGGCCAAATGGATTGAAAAGGCGCAGGGTGGATATCAGCTCGGGGGTTATCTGCGAGAAGTTGAGGAAGGCGTCGATATCAATGACCGGAGTCTGCTGCTCGGGCAGGATGTGCGATGCGACGTATTCCTCGAATCGGCGGGTAAATTCGGGGAGATTCTCTTCCTTGAGCGACAATCCTACGGCATAGGGATGGCCACCGAAGTTTTCGAGCAGGTCGCGGCATGAATTGATGGCCTTGTAGATGTCGAAGCCCTGTACGGAGCGTGATGAGCCTGTGGCGAGACCGTTGGCGAAAGTGAGCACCACGGATGGTTTGTAATATAGCTCGGTGAGGCGTGAAGCCACGATACCGATGATGCCCTTGTGCCAATCTTTGTTGTAAATCACGATCGAGCGCTTGGGCGAGTACATTTCGCCGCGTTCCTCCAGGATTGCGTTGGCTTCCTCGGTGATGCGTTTGTCGAGCTCTTTGCGGTCTTTGTTGTACTGGTCGATGGCTATGCTGCGGCGGGTTGCCTCCTTGCTGTCACGGGCGACGAGGAGTTCGACGGCCTCGCTGCCGCTCTGCATACGTCCGGAAGCATTTATACGGGGGCCTATTTTGAAAATCACGTCGGAAATTGTGATTTCCTTGCCGCCCAGGCCGCATGTGCGGATGATCGCACGGAGGCCGAGATTCGGGTTTGCGTTGAGCCGTTTCAGTCCCATATATGCCATGACGCGGTTCTCGTCGACCATAGGCACGATGTCGGCGGCGATACTTACGGCCACCAGGTCGAGCATGCACTCAAGCTCGGCGGTGCCGATACCGTTGGAGATGGAGAATGCCTGCATGAGTTTATAGCCCACGCCACATCCCGATAGATGGCGGCAGGGATAAGTGGAGCCTTCGAGCTTGGGGTTGAGAATGGCGGCTGCGGGAGGCAGCTCGTTGTCGGGCACGTGGTGGTCGCAGATGATGAAATCAATGCCTTTTTCGGCTGCGTATTTGATTTCGTCGATCGCTTTGATGCCGCAGTCGAGTATGATGATGAGCTTTACGCCATCGTCGGCGGCATTGTCGATTATCTGGTTGGAGATGCCGTAGCCTTCATCGTAGCGGGTGGGGATGTAGAAGTCGATTTCCGAATAGAAATTCTGAAGATAGCGGTACACCAGCGCGACAGCCGTGGTGCCGTCGACGTCGTAGTCGCCGTATACGAGAATTTTTTCTTTGGATCCCATGGCGCGGTTGAGACGGTCGACGGCCTTGTCCATGTCGGGCATGAGGAAGGGGTCATGTAAGTCGCGCAATGAGGGATGAAAGAATTTTTCGGCTTCGGGTATTGATGTGATGCCGCGTTGCACGAGCAACTCGGACACCGGAGTGCAATTTGCATATCGGCGGGCAAGCTCGCTCTCGAGTTTCTGCTCCTCGGAAGTGAGCGGGAGGTAATTCCATTTGCTTGTCATGACGGCCTATGGGTTTGTTCGGGTTTATAATGAACGTCGAGCTGCGGGAACGGGAAGGAAATACCTGCTTCGGGCAGACGATTGTAGATTTTTTCGTTTATGTCATAGAAAAGGCTCCAGTAATCCGACGTTTTCGTCCATGCTCGGGCTTTGAGTACAACGGCGCTGTCGCCAAGTTCGTTGACTACGACTGTTGGTGATACATATGGCGGACGTAGCGCGCGGGCCAGTGCGGCGGCGCGTTCGATCTTGAATTGTTCGGCTCGCTGTTCCACTTTGGAGCGGTGGCGGTGGAGGAAGCTGAGGAGTCCGCGGCGAGGTGTCTTCTCGGATTCTGCCGGGGCGTCGCTTGCCTCGGGCTCAGCGTCGGCTGCATGAGGAGCCGAGTCATCCTGATTGCGGGCGAGATCGGCAGTATCAATTTCAGGCGGAGTCTGCATGACGCGGTCGTCGGCATTGAGGAGGGCGAGTATCGCGGTGCGGGCTTTCGACACATCATCGCCGTAGGAGATGCCTACTGTCCAGTCGACCCGGCGGTAGGCTTCTTTCGACCAGTTGTTGATGGTGCCGGTGGAGAGGCCGCCGTTGGGCAGGATGATGGATTTATTGTCGAAAGTGGTGATTACGGTGCTGAAAAGCTGGATTTCGCGCACGGTACCGCCATAACCCTGAGTCTCGATGTAGTCGCCGATACGGTAGGGTTTCAGCAGCAGGATGAGCACGCCGCCGGCGAAATTCTGCAATGTGCCGCTCAAAGCCATACCTATGGCCACGCCGGCGGAGGCGAAGATGGCCAGGAATGATGAGGTCTCGATGCCGAGGATGCCTATGACGGTGACTATAAGTATGAAGTAGAGCACGATGCGCACCATGCTGAGCAGGAAGGTGCAGAGTCCCTGATCGATGTTTCGCGTGATGAGGATGCGGCGGGTGACATTGTATATCTTGCGGATGACGAATTTTCCGGCATAGAATACAAGTATCGCTATGGTGAGGTTGATGGCCAGGGTGATGATGCCGGTGACGAGTTTATTAACCAACTCGTCGAAAGGCAGCGATTTGAGCATCGAAATCTCTTCCTTGGGAGTGGGCACGGAGTCGGGCATGAGCGCCGGGAGCTGTTGTAGGAAAAATCGGAGCATATACTATCGGATATGTGCTGAGACGACATCATTGTACCATGCCAGACTCCGGTAATTGTATGTCTCGGAGGCCGATGCGGTATCGAAAACGTAGGTGGCCAGCCCCGAGTGATGATAGATGGGATAGTCATCCCACAGGCGCGGAGTGGCTGCCTCGTAGAGCACTGTTTTGTCGAGGGATGAAGTGAATTGGGCTATCTGCCCGGCAAGGGC
>CANSGE010000219.1 GCA_947646295.1 uncultured Bacteroidales bacterium | reverse complement strand
TGGTGAGCGACAGCCGTCCGGTGCTCAAAAGCTCCGCCGGAAAATACACCTTCGACCCTCGCATCCTGCGCAAGGAGGTTAACAATACATTGGAGCTACTCAAGTTCACCCCTCTGCTGGAGGTTGAAGGGAAATCAATATCAATACTTGGTATCGGCAGTGCCACGATTTACATAGACGGGCGAGAGACGATGTTTTCGGGTAAAGAAGCTGCCGACTTGATCAACAGTTACCCGCCATCGATGGTGAAGAAAATTGAGATCATCACCAACCCGGGGAGCTCGTACAGCGCTTCGATGCGCGGAGGTATTGTCAATATCATCCTCGAACATCCTGATCAGGGCGTACAAGGAAGTATTTACAATGAGACATCGTATTATTCAGAGCGCATCACAGATTCATCAAATTTCTGGCTCGGATATACCAAGGATAAATTCCAGGCATCGGCTTTTCTGGGTTTTCTTACCCAAAAGCGGCACTCCGAGAGCATGAATGAATATGAATATAAGAACATTGGGCAGACGGTAACGTCGATGTCAACTGTCGATACGCACCATCTTTATGGATATGCCAATCTAAATTTTGCCTATGATATGGGCAAGAGCGGCAAAGCAGGCCTCTCAGGGCGTGTGACGATGGCCCGAAGCAATAGTCTCAATGATGTGGAGTCGCGATCGGCTTACGAGGGAGCCGCTGCGGCCGAAACGGAGCATACGCGCACATCCGGCGAGTCGCCGCTTGAGAGGCCGAGCTGGGCAGTGCGCGCATATTATGAGGTGATGACAAATAGGGAAAAACGTCAGATGCTCAAGCTGGATGCGAATTATTATACAAGTCTTCATCCCGAGACATTCGATTATGATTTCGCGGGCACCCTTCTGCATCAGAGCAACCGGGAGGATCTCTGGGGGGCAAATTTCAAGGCGTCGTATATCATGACGATAGCCGGTAGTCATACGCTCAATTTCGGCTACGAGTTCACTCGGTCGCGTGCTGATTGGGACTATGACTTCTATGAGCAGAGCAATCGATTCCGATACAATGAAATGCTCAATAGCGGCTATGCGGAGTGGTCAAACAGCTGGGGCGACCGATGGTCGACACGACTTGGACTGAGAGAGGAGAATACCCACACGAAAGGCGAGCAGGCTATCACGTCGGAGCGAAATACCGCCGACTATACTGACTTGTTTCCGTCATTGAGTGTGACATATTCGTTCAGTGGGTCGGCAAAGTCAATATCTTTGAATTTCAGAAGAGATGTCACGCGTCCTGTGTATCTACACATGAATCCTTTCGTGACATGGACATCGGAAAATACCTGCACCATGGGCAATCCTGATCTCGTGCCCTCATATATGTGGTGGACTGATATATCGGCACAATTGTCGGATGATCTGATGTGCGGAGTCGGGGGATTCTACTCTGCGCCTGTGCCTACGGAGTATACATATGGCGAAGATGGTGTGAGTGTGACCACCTATTCCAATACGGGACATCACAACTATGCCTTCGCATATGTGGAGTGGAATAAGCAGATAGGTATATGGCGTACGAAAAACAAGGTCGACGGCACGTATACGAAGAGTCAGATCACCGTCGACGATACATTTCTGGGCTACAACGAAATTTCTTTTTTCTTCAGTACTAAGAATAGTTTCGCCATATCGCGCAAGAACGGCTTCTATGGCAGCCTTTCGTACAGCCTCTCGGCACCCGGTAGGTCTCTGATGGGCAAAAATAACCGCTGGAGAAACGGATTTTCCGTAGGCTTATCGAAATCTTTCCCGTTCGGTTTGTCGATGGCATTGGATGTGTATCCGCTTGATGAACGCTATACCAAAACATTGGATTATGCGGCCTACCGGTACCGCACTGCCGACCTTACCCACCATCAATCGGTTTATTTCAGGATTCAGTATACCTTCGGCAAACGCTATGTATACGGTGCCGAGACCGCTCGTCGACACCTACCGAAAATCGTGTGGGCAGCAGCTACAGATAACCCCATCGGTAATACAAACGGCGGCAAGTATTCTTGTCGCCGTTCTTGTTACTTCTTTCCAAAAAGGCTTCGCAGGGCGTCACGCAGAGATGAGCCTGTGGATTTCGGTCCATCGGAAGCCGGCGGAGTGTCTGGTGGAAGAGACTCCGTATTTTCAGCCGGGATTTCAAATTCGGGAAGTTTCACTTCCGATGTTTCTTCGTGTTCATTGTCGTCTTCGTCGATATTGAATACTATGATCTTGGGGAGCGGCAGCGGTTTTATCTGATCGGATAAGGATGCAGGCTCTTCGGGTGCTTGCAGGGTAGCGGGGGGCTCTGTCGGCTGAGGAGTGTTTTCCGCAGTTTCTTCAGGAACCTCGTCGTGCTCAGGGATGGAGATGCGCAGCAGTATCACGGTGCAGTTGTCGGCACCTCCGGCCTCAAGCGCTGCGTCGACCAGCCGGCGCGCGCCTCCGCCCGAATTGAGGATACTCTCTATCTCCGCATCTGAAATCATATCGCATAGCCCGTCGGAACAGATCAGCAGCGCGTCGCCATCAATCAGCGGCAGGTCGGTGGAGAGATTGGTCACATCGACGAACGCTCCGGCGACCCCGACTGCGTTATATATCAAGTTGGCCGGCAGCGACATGTCTCCGGTGCGCTCGCGCTCGGAATGGTCGGTGGAAAGCTGCCGCAGGGTCTCGTAGCGGAGGCGGTACACGCGGCTGTCGCCCGCGTTGAGCATGAATTCCCAGGGGCCGTAAGTGAAAATACCGGTGAGGGTCGTACCCATATTGGCAAGTTCGGCCGATGTGGCAGCCTTGTCCCGCACTTCCGTCTGGACTGTCTGAAACCATTCCTTGACGGCAGTGATGAGCCCGCGGGCTGTCAAGTCGGGCGCAAGAGCATCAAGAAATGCATCGAATGACTTCAGTACCATTTCCGAAGCCACCTCTCCGCCACCGTACCCGCCCATACCGTCGGCCACCAGGGCCGAAAAGCGTGGCCGGGTCTTCATCGGCACCATCGAACTGACGGAGCTGTCGCGCACCAATTCACCCATCACCAGGGCCATATCCTCATTGTTGGCTCGCGTGCGGCCCACATCACTTATTACTTCGTATCTGATTTTCATTCTACAAGGAAATCATATGTTTGTCCAAAACGAATCGTATCGCCCTTTTTGATCGGTACCGCGACGTTCGGTGTGCAGGGACGTCCATTGACCATCGTGCCGAATCGTGAGCCAATATCGGTGATAGTCCATTGGGAGCCTGTGCATTCCACGCGGGCATGCGTGCCCGATATAGCTTGGCACGGGGCCAGCTGGGAAGGATAATCACCATACACGCGACCGATT
>CANSGE010000218.1 GCA_947646295.1 uncultured Bacteroidales bacterium | reverse complement strand
AGACCCAGCTCCTCACCTCGTATACCTCCAACTCGCATGAGCGGCGTTCGTCATTTCTCTCGCCCGGCGAACTTACAGCCGGTATCGGTATGACGTACAACTATGCCAACACGAAGAAGACATTCACCTTCGATGCCTCCATCGCTCCGGTATCATACAACCTCAAGACGTGTATCGACGACCTCATTGATCACGAGCAATTCGGCATAGAGCCCCACCGCAAATCGGTGAGCAAATTTGGTTCGAGCACCGAGATAAAGCTGTATTGGAAGATGTCGTACAACATTTTCTTCTCATCGCGCCTCTTCGCCTTCACCGACTACGAATCTTTCCAGGCCGACTGGGAGAATACCCTCGGCTTTGAGATCAACCGCTTCCTCACCACCCAGATATATGCCCACGCGCGCTACGACTCCCGCACACCGCGGGTAGCCGACTCCAATTGGCATAAATTCCAGATCAAGGAAATCTTTTCGATCGGATTCGCATATAAATTTTCATCAATCTGACCCTGATGCGCTACCTCACCCTCCTCATATCGCTTGCTTTGGCGAGCCTCGCAGCAGCGGCAGCCGACCCGATAGAGGGGCGGTGGAAACTTGGCGCGGGCGGTGCTTCGTTTGAAGCCCGGTGCGTACACTCGGCAGCGGGTGATATACAGCTATGCTGGATTGACGGGCCGGATTACACTATTGAGCCGGGTACCGTCATAGGCGTGGCCACCCCGACGGCCACGGCAGGGCGATATGACTGCCGGATGTACCGCGACCCGCGTTCGCCCGGCAAGCGCCGCCGCAAAGGTCCCGATTTTGTGCTCACACTGTCGGATGATGCCCGCCATCTTACATTGGAACCCTACGATACACGCCGCCGCATATCACTATGGCGATGGATTCCGTATCTCTTCCGTGTCACCGTCATCGAGTCGGGCGAAGCGCCCAAGGGGCTCGACGCCGCCACACGCATTGACTCATGTCCTGACTTCCTCGTATTATGACCGCACGCCGCTTCATCCTCATAGCACTCTGTTTTGGAGCCGTGCTACTCTCCGTGGCACAGCGCACCACGCGCCGTACCCCGCGCCGCACAGCCGTTGCTCAGACCGTTGAGCGCGTAGCTGCGGCACCCGGCGATACCATCACCGAGCCGGGCGCCGATTCAGTAGCCGTGAGCGGATTTGAGAAACCTCTGCGTGCCACCCGCGAGAGCATGTATGTGACCAATCACAGCTCCCGTGACATCACTTCATTGGCTCTTGAGATCGAATATCTCACCACCTCCGGGCGCCAGCTGCATAAGCGCGAGGTCGACGTGACCGCCGATATCCCTGCCGGCGAGACACGTATGGTAGAGATTGCATCATTCGACCGTCAGGGCCTATATCACTATCGTCTCACCATCCCGCCGAAACGTGCCGCCCAGGCCACACCCTTCGATGTGCGGGTAAAAGTAAAATATATCACCGTAACACCATGACAATTGCAATCATAGCCGCTATGAGCAAGGAGCTCAATCTCCTGCTTCCTCTCATCAATGATCACTCCGTGCTGAATATCAACGGCACAGAATTTCATACCGGTACCATCGAAGGCCACAAAATCGTGGCACTCCGCTCCGGAATCGGCAAGGTGAACGCCGCAGTAGCCACGCTCACCCTCATAGAGAATTTCCATCCGGCGCTGGTCATCAACACCGGCGTGGCCGGTGGCACCGGTGTCACCGAAATACTCGACGTGGTCATACCCGACCGCATAGCCTACCACGACGTGTGGTGCGGCCCCGGCACCGAGTGGGGGCAGGCAGCTGATGCGCCTGCGTTCTTCACTTGTCCGCTCGACGCTGCCACTGTGGCTGAGCTCGGCGCGCGCCGTGGTGTCCTCGCTTCGGGCGACATATTCGTGTCGCGACCCGTAGAGGTGGAGCACATACTCCGTCTGTACCCCGATGCTGTCGCCGTCGATATGGAATCGGCCGCCATCGCGCAGGTATGTCATCTCAAGAGCGTGCCCTTTGTGTGCATCCGTGTCATCAGCGATACCCCCGGGCGCGCCGATAATATATCGCAGTACGAGAATTTCTGGGACGACGCTCCCCGTCACACATTCCGCACCCTCACCGCATTGCTCCGCCGTCTATGAAAGATGTGCCCGTAATCCGGGGCCGCAAGTATATCTCTGCTCTTGTGGCCGAGGGCGAGCATGAGCATCAGGACTTCAAATTCCAAATATCCGACGCCCGTAAAATCGCCCGTTCGGTCTCGGCATTTGCCAATGCCGGGGGCGGCCGGCTGCTCATAGGTGTCAAGGACAATGGCTCTCTGGCCGGAGTGCGCAACGAAGAAGACATCTTCCTCGTTGAGCAGGCCGCCGAGCGCTATTGCGACCCACCTCAGCAGGTCGATTTCAAAGCTTACAGCGTCGATACCGACAAAATCATCATCATAGCAAGTGTGGCGCAGGCCACCATGCGCCCCGTGCGCTCGCAGGAGCCCGATGGAAGCTGGCGTGCATACTATCGTGTGGCCGACGAGAATATCGCCGCGCATCCTCTGATGGTGCGTGCCTGGACGGCTCGTGAGAAGTCGGCCTCGGCCCTGCGCATCGACGATTGCGCCGCGCGCCTCATAGCCATGCTTGACGCGGCTCCGGCTGCCGATGCCGCCGCACTGGCAATAGAGCTCGGCATCTCACGCCGCCGCACGGAAAATCTCATAGTACGCCTCGCGGCAGCCGGTATCATCAATTTCACATACCGGCATCCGCATTTCCACCTTACGGGGAATTTTGAGTTTTGATTTTTGAATTTGGGGCTTCGGTTTCAATACTTAAAATTCTATAAAAACGTCCTTTTGGCCAATTTGCTTGAAAAATTGGATAATTCGTTATGTGGAAAATTGGTAACTTTGCACCGTAAAAATCTATAGTTGAGACAATATCAATCCAGTTATATATAATTTATGAAGTGTAAGAAGATTACAATCGCCTGCCTTTCAGCTGTTTCTATCGCTGTTGCCGGCGGTTTGGCGTCTTGCTCCAAGCAGGATGCCGGCCAGGGCGCAGCCCAGCAGGCTCCCACTCTCCAGGTACTCACAGTCGCCAATGCCGACTCTGAGCTCGCCAAGACCTATCCCGCCACCCTCAAGGGTAAAACGGACATCGATATCCGTCCGCAGGTCACAGGATTCATCACCAAAGTACATGTGGACGAAGGCCAGCACGTGCGCAAGGGCCAAGTCCTTTTCACCCTCGACCAGGTACAATATCAGGCAGCCGTTGATCAGGCTCAGGCATCTGTGGCTGCTGCCCGCACAGCCGTGACTTCCGCGCAGATCACTGCCGACAACAAGCGTCACCTCCTCGACAAAAATATCATCAGCCAGTCCGACTGG
>CANSGE010000217.1 GCA_947646295.1 uncultured Bacteroidales bacterium | reverse complement strand
ACAGGACGGTTCTCCGACCATCGGCTGCCGGCGACCGCAGGCAGGGAGAAGACCAGAAAACCTTAGGATAATTTTGAATTTTGAAAGTTGAATTTTGAATTGGCGGTAGACGCCGGCAGGGGCGAAAAAGGGAGTGTCGGGCAGGGATAAGAAAATTTATTTTTGAAAAAAGATTTGGAAGATTGAAAATCTTTATATAATTTCGCAATGCAAACCAGTGCGGCATACTGATCCGCACGGTGGGAAGGTTACACTATCTTGGCAATTCGGAGTGTCTTGCATTTGCATCATGCTTCTGAAAATAGTGGGACGGCTCTCCTTCCCGATCCTTGAGGGTGCTGATGCGCCCCGGGATAAATAATGACATCTCTACGTCCCGTCTGTAGAATTATTTTACAAAACCAGCCCGCGGCACTGCTGCGGACATAGAAGATGTATAATGATTCGACAGATGCGCGGCAGCGAAAAAGATACTATTGACCGTATCGCTCCCTTTTACGAGGGTGCGATGCGGTCATTCTTTTTACGCGGTCACATGCGCGGGCTGCCACTCAACCTTTAAAATATAAACTATGACAAGCATACTTGATCCTGATTTTCACGAGAAATATCCTGCGGAGCTTGAGCGCTATCTCAAGATCAAAAAGGATTTCGATCAGTGGTTCACGAGCCGCTCGGTCTCGGCACTGGTCGTGGATGCGGCTGATGATTTCCGGCTGCGCGACCACAAATTCGACGACTTGCGCGTGAAATATATCGACCTGGCAGAGTGTGCCGTGGGCGACCATGAGAGCATAGGCCGCTGGCTCAACGAGCATATCACCGAAGATGGCGAGGCGAGCTTCGACGCTCTGATACTCGACAATATCGACCGCATAAACACGGGCGACCGCGATGAGGACGAATATCTCGAAGAGCTTGTATGGCAATCACTCAAGCGCGACGCCGACGGCTACCGCCCCATCACGCCGGGACGCTCCATCCCCCTGGCCACCCTCATGATAGCGGCTCGCTGCCACAGGCTGCCCGCATATCTGACGGGCCGGACGCCGCTGGCTGTCATGGTAGATACTTCCGACAAAGAATTATACGGATAGGTCGTTTCACAGGCGGCCTGTCAGTGGGGGGCTGCCAAGCCTCATGCTGATTCCTCATCTTACTTATTTACTCATTAACTTATTTATTAACCTTAAAAACACCAAAACAATGGCTAATTTTGCAAAAGTTGTCAATGGCGAAGTGCAAATCTGCAATCAATTCGGAGGTCGCCTCTTTTCCTTCCGCCCCCAATCAGGTGGCGCGGCTGTATTTGTGGACGTCAATCCATCGAACGGCAAAATGCTCGTCACAACGGAGAGCGGCAAAGTGATCATATGCGACGAACGCGGTGGCTGGATCTCGTCGTTTGACGGCAATGGTAAAAAAATTGTGCTTGCCCGCTGGCAAGGTGGTGACATTTTCACACAGAATGCCGATGGCTCGTGCGTGCTGCGCGACAGCAACGGAGGATGGAAGCACCCGCTCTAATCATATAAAAAACTAAAAGCCACTCAACTATACTATAATGGTAAAACTAAGTTTCAAATACGAATCAGGACGCAAGGACTTCTTCATAATCAACGAAGAAGCTTTCGACGGCAAGCTTCTATCCAAAACCGTAGGCGACACCGAAACGGTACTGGAATTTGACAACCTCACTCATATCGGCTCCGACGCCATCACCATCACTAAGGATAGCCTCTTAACCTCCATCGACGGTGTGGAAGTGCCCGACTCTGTCACCCGCATAGAAGCTGATGCATTTCACAGTCTCTACGGAAAAATCAATGCAGCCTGCGTGGGCGAAAACGGTCTTGAGATCATCGGTGACGAGCTGGTGGCATGTTTCTACTATGGACCCGAGATAGAGCTGACTATACCCGAGGGTGTGACTGTGATCGGCAGAAAAGCGTTTGACAGGCGCAAAGTCAAAAAACTCACATTGCCCAAGACGGTAAAAAAACTCGAAGAATTGTCGCTGAGCACCCCGTGGCTTACGTCGGTAAAGCTCAATAAGGGCCTCGAGGAGATGGGCAAGGAATGTCTGTGTCATACAGCCCTCAAGACACTGACCATTCCCGATACTGTCACCACGATCGGCGACCGTGCATTCGGCTGGTGCGATGATCTTACAAAAATCAAGTTTGGCAAAGGCGTGACCACTGTGGGCGACTGCATTTTGGATACAGGCTTTGAGCTCAAGGAAATCAACGGCAAGTTTGCCACGGAAGATCACCTTGGGCTGGTAGTGGACGGACGTTTTGTGGCCTATGCCGTGAAGGCCGCCAATGAATCGTACTCAATACCTGAAGGTGTCACCCGCATCTGTGCAAACGCCTTCTGCAGATCGCGGAAACTCAAGGAATTGCATATCCCCGACAGTGTCACCGAAATCGAACCACGCGCCTTCTCCTGGACACGGA
Source organism: uncultured Bacteroidales bacterium (assembly GCA_947646295.1). Lineage (GTDB taxonomy): Bacteria > Bacteroidota > Bacteroidia > Bacteroidales > Muribaculaceae > CAG-873. The sequence goes on along the minus strand of CANSGE010000217.1, from coordinate 934 downwards.
TAGAGAAATTCACGGGTAAATTCACTACCGACGACCATAAATACGTCATCATCGACCACCGCCTGATAAGATTCCACTACTCAGAGCGCTGCGGTGGTCCGGAAGATACTCTCGTAGTGCCGGAATATGTGACAGAAATCACCGACGGAGCCTGCTATAGCTGCGGTAATCTTATCGACGTGAAATGGCACGACGGCATCACCATCATAGGCGATCAGGCTTTCAAAGGCAACTCCTATATGAAGTTGGGCGGAGCACTCCCGGCCTCTTTGGAGGAAGTCGGCACCGAGGCTTTTTACTGTATGGACGGACATGAGACGAATTTCCGTGACGGAGTGGTGATACCGGCCTCGGTAAAGCGCATCGGCAAAAGCGGCTTATTTACCGATAAATTCTGGTTTTCTCCCGTTACGCCCCCGGTATGGGAGTACGACGAACGCATGAAAGTAAAATCAATATTCGTACAAGAAGATGCAATAGAGGCCTACAAGGCTGCCTATCCCCAATATGCCAACAAGATCCAGGAATGGGATTGTTAATGTAGCTCTAACCTATGGAATGTAAACTTGTGATAAAGGACGCGCGCCTCGAGCGCGCGATCCTTTTAGATGATCCTGTGAGACCAAACCGTCTCTACGGCTTCAAGATAGAGGTACCGGAAGGGGTTACCGAAATCGCTGACGACGCGTTTCATTCGGTGCCCAACCTGCGCATCGAGGCACTCAAGCTGCCCAAGACGCTCCGGCGTATCGGGCACCGGGCATTCAAAAAGGTCCTTGACTCTTCGATACGCTCGATCTCGCTGCCATCGAAGCTCGAATTTATCGGAGATGAGGCTTTCGACAGCGACGGCATTTTCAATAAAATAAAAAACATCAAGGTGCCCAACAGTGTGAAATATCTCGGCGACAGAGCTTTACGGGGGATGGAGAGC
>CANSGE010000216.1 GCA_947646295.1 uncultured Bacteroidales bacterium | reverse complement strand
ATATAGCTGTCCTGTGCCCAGGCCCTGCGGCATCTCGTGGCGCCGTGCGCTCACCCAACGGGCTATCGCATGGAGTCCGACGTTTGATTCAAGAGCCGACGTCGCCCACCATCCTATACCCAGTCTCTCGGCAGAGTCGGCCCATAAGGCTGCCCCCGAGAGGCCACCGCACAGTGCGGGCTTCAGTATGATGTACTGCGGTCGCACCTGCCCCAAGAGTCTCTCGGCGCCTTCGGGCGTAGGAGTGCCTATCAGCTCCTCATCAAGAGCTATGTCTATCGGCGTGTTCTCACATAGTCGCGCCATAAGCTCTGGTTGCCCGGCACGGATAGGCTGCTCGATGGAGTGAATGGCGAAATCGCTCAGCCGCAAGAGGCGTTCGGCGGCAACTTCCGAAGCGAAACTGCCGTTGGCATCCAGCCGTATCTCCAGATCGGCCGGGCGGTAGCATGAGCGAATGTAGCGCAGCAATTCCACCTCATCATCAAAGTCGATGCCTCCGATTTTCAATTTAAGCACGCGGAAGCCGGCTGCGAGTTTTTCATCTATGCGGCGACGCATCAAAGCTTTGTCGCCCATCCATATCAGCCCGTTGATGGCTATGCCTTCCTCACCGCGGGTGAAAGGGGTGTCGGCTACCTCGGCCAGCCCCGCATTTATCAGCGCAGTCTCAAGGCCGAAGCGTATCGACGAATACTCGTGTCCGGCCATCGGTGCGCCGCAGGCGCCCGAGAGCTCCCGCTCGTAATCGGGACGGTCATCGGCGCTCAGTCCGCGGAACAGAGCGCACTCACCTATGCCCACGCGCCCGGTGGCCGTGTCACGCACACGCACAAAGTAGGTATCTTTGCTGTACATACTCTGGCGCGACGTGCGCGCTTCAAAGCGGAAATCAAGCCGGTACGGTGCCCACTCAGCCTCTATCATCCCGGGAACTGCGGAAATTGGTCAAAATCCGGATCGCGCTTTTCGAGGAAAGCATTCTTACCTTCCTGAGCCTCGTCCATGAGATAATACATGAGTGTGGCGTCGCCGGCAAATTCCATCAGGCCATGCTGGCCATTGAGCTCGGCGTTGAGCGCACGCTTGATCATACGTATGGCGAAGGGGCTGCGCAACATGATAGTCTTGCACCAGTCCACTACCTCGTCTTCGAGACGGTCGAAAGGCACCACCTTGTTGATCATACCCATTTCGAGTGCCTCGGCGGCTGTATACTGGCGGCAGAGGTACCATATTTCACGCGCCTTTTTCTGCCCTACGCAACGCGCCAGATAAGATGAGCCGAATCCGGCATCGAAACTGCCAACTTTCGGGCCCGTCTGCCCGAAACGCGCATTTTCTGATGCGATCGTCAGGTCGCATATCACCTGCAGCACATTGCCGCCACCGATGGCATAGCCATTGACCATGGCGATGACCGGCTTGACAAGCGACTGGATGGTCTTGTGTATCTCGAGCACATTGAGGCGGGGAGTCCCGTCAGCATCGCGGTAGCCGCCACGGCTCTTGTAGTGCTGGTCGCCTCCCGAGCAGAAAGCCTTGTCGCCGGCGCCGGTGAGCACCACCACACGCACAGCGTCAGTCTCACGGCAATATTTCAGAGCATCGAGTATCTGTGCGTTTGTCTGCGGACGGAAGGCATTGTACACTTCGGGGCGGTTGATTGTGATTTTGGCGATACCTTCGTAGAAATCGAAAAGGATATCGCTGTATTCTTTGATCGGAGTCCAGTTATATTTTGACATTTTCGGTAATAAATTTGAAGAGTTTTCTGTATTGAGCGGCGTCGGCAGGGCCATCTGTGACTATTTCGAGCAAAGCCGGAGCGGTATTGTCGCTGATAAAATCCCCCATCACTTCCTGCAACTCATCAGCGCAGGTGGCACGGTAGCTGTGCCAGCCCATCGTGCGGGCTACGTCAGCTGCCGGGAAATTGAGCTTCGTAGCAAAACAGCGCTCCAGCTCGTCAAGGCCTCGGGTCGTGGCGATGTGGCGGAAGATATTTCCGCCTCCATTGGAGAGCACCACCATCTTGAATCCCCTCGGGATACCGTCGATGGCAAGCGCACCCATATCATATTGGGCGCTCATGTCGCCGGAAATAAGCACCACCGGCATATCCGGGCGCGCCATTGCAGCCCCGATGGCCGTCGATGTGCAGCCGTCTATACCGCTTACGCCACGGTTGCACGACACATCGGATGCGTTGAAAAAGGATACGAATTGGGCATATCGCACCGTCATGCCGTTGCTCAGGTGCAGGGCATAGCCCATCGGATAGCTCAGCTCCAACGCGTGCGATAGTATTTTCATAGCCTTCAGAGCCGACCATCCGGCATCGTCAATGAATCGCGAGGCCTCTACGCTGCAACGCGTGGCGGCCTCCTTCCATGCACGGCTGTATTCCGTGTCGCCCGCGGCATCCAAGGCAGCCTCCAGAGCCTCAAGGCCATGCGCGGCGTCGCAGTCATAAATCTGCGCGAGCGAGCCGTAGGTATCGGCCGCGGGCAGCCCCTGCCCTAACGATATATGATGCAATCCGCCGACAGAAGCAAGATATTTCTTCATCACTCCGGATGTCACGGAGCCTCCTACGGTCACCAGGACTTCAGGCGCAGGGAGTTGCTCCGCCAAGCTGAACACGGCATCGGCTGCCGCGATTCCGGCGGCATTTGCCTGATGCTCGGCCACCACTACCACACCCGGCCGGGCGGCCAGACGCGCAAGCTGTGCCTGCACAGCGCGGTCGGGGCGCATGAATCCGGCCACGACCATCACTCTGCGGCATCCATGGGGTAGCTCCATATTGATTTTGCCCGGGGCAGCCTCCACATATTTTATATATGGCATTTTCTCCGGCGGGAAATCAGTTTCAGCTGTCTCACCGAGCGGATTGTCGAGCGGCACATTTATATGCACGGGGCCCGTACGCCCGGATGTGGCTGTAATCAGGGCGTCGCACATGATACGAGCGGCAGCTTGCGGGGGCAGACCGTTGAGATCAAAGCTGCCTTTTACATAATTATTGTAAATACCGGGCTGGCGTAAAGTCTGACTGTCGAGCAGGTCGATACGGTCGCGGGGGCGGTCGGCCGTGATCACCACAAGCGGTAGATTACGGTAATATGCCTCAGCCACGGCCGGGCTATAGTTGAGCGGTGCCGTGCCCGATGTACATACCAGCGCTACCGGCTCCCCGAGAGCTGCGCACATACCCAGTCCGACGAAAGCGGCCGAGCGTTCGTCGATCACGATCCGGGTCTCCATATCCGCATTGCGGCTTATGGCGATTATCAGCGGCGTATTGCGGCTGCCGGGCGAGAGTATGGCCCGACGCACTCCGTATTTCGGGAGCAATCCTGACAGTGTCAGGGACAAAATATTAGTGGTAGTGCGCATTTTT
>CANSGE010000215.1 GCA_947646295.1 uncultured Bacteroidales bacterium | reverse complement strand
CTGCTCATGGCTATGAAGTATTTCAAGCCGAAATTCAATTTCGTGGCATCCAAAGAACTTGCCATGCCGCAGGAATACAAGGATTTTTGCCGTGACGAGGGCATCGAATTTACCGAGACAACAGAGTTCTCCCCCGAAGTCATCAATTCTTCCGATATCATATATATGACACGCGTGCAGCGCGAGCGCTTCACCGATCTCATGGAATACGAGCGCGTCAAGGATCTCTATACCCTCCACAATGCGATGCTTGCCGACTCAAAACCCAACCTTCGCATTCTCCACCCGCTCCCTCGTGTCAATGAAATTGATGTCGATGTCGACGACAATCCCAAAGCATATTATTTCGAACAAGCCCGCAACGGCCTTTTTGCCCGTCAGGCTATCATCACTCGCGCATTAGGTCTATGAATTCAAAGAAAGAACTCGCAGTTGCCGCTCTGCAGAACGGTACAGTTATCGATCACATCCCCTCGGAAGTGGTTTTTCAGGCTGTAAAAATTCTCGGTCTTGAGAATTCCAAAAGCGCAGTCACTATCGGATACAATCTCACAAGCAAGAAACTTGGCACAAAAGCCATCATCAAAGTAGCCGATATTTTCTTCGACAACGATATGCTCAACCGCATAGCACTTATCGCTCCTTCAGCCGTGGTCAACGTCATCCGTGACTATGCCGTCGTGGAGAAGCGCCCCGTCGAGCTGCCCGAGCAGCTTATCGGTATCGCCCGCTGTGCCAATCCCAAGTGCATCACCAACCATCAGCCCATGCACACCAAATTCAATGTCGTGAGCCGTGAGCCGGTGATCATCCGTTGCCACTATTGCAACCATTCTGTAGCCGGGAAGGACGCCAAGACATTATGAAACAGAATTGGAAGCCCGGGACTATGCTCAATCCGCTGCCGGCCGTACTGGTCAGCTGCGGCGATGCGCGGCGGTCAAACCTCATCACCGTCGCATGGACCGGTACCATCTGTACACAGCCTCCAATGCTATACATTTCCGTGCGCCCCGAGCGGTATTCTTATGATATCATCAAGGAGCACATGGAGTTTACCGTAAATCTCACCACTGCCGATATGGCCCGTGCCACTGACTGGTGCGGCGTCAAGTCCGGTCGAGATTTCGATAAATGGGCCGAGACCGGCCTGACACCTTATGACGGTCACGCCGTCAGCTGTCCTTCGGTAGCCCAGTCCCCCTTGGCCATCGAATGTCGTGTGCGTGAGATTCTTCCTCTTGGGAGCCACCACATGTTTATCGCCGACGTCGTCAATGTCCTTGCCGACGACAGATTCATAAATCCCGAATCCGGGAAATTTGATCTCCAGAAAGCCGGATTGCTCAGCTATGCCCACGGCGCTTACTACGCTTTGGGTGATTATCTCGGACATTTTGGATTCAGTATCAGAAAAAAGAAGTAACCTTTTTATATTTTTATTATGGAAAAAGACTCAAGAATCTTCGACCTCATCAATCTCGAACACGAACGCCAGAAAAAAGGCATCGAGCTCATTGCCTCTGAAAATTTTGTCAGCGATCAGGTAATGCAAGCTATGGGATCTTGCCTCACAAACAAGTATGCCGAAGGCTATCCCGGCCATCGCTATTACGGCGGCTGCGGCGTTGTGGATCAGGTGGAGGATCTCGCCCGCGACCGTGTCAAGCAGCTCTTCGGCGCTGAGTATGCTAACGTTCAGCCTCACTCCGGTGCTCAGGCTAATATGGCCGTTTTCATGGCTTGCATGAAACCCGGCGATACTTTCATGGGTCTCAACCTCTCACACGGCGGACACCTCTCTCATGGTAGCCCCGTCAACTTCTCCGGCCTTGTATTCAACGCCGTCGAATACAACGTCGATGCTCAGACAGGCCTCGTCGACTACGACAAGATGGAAGAACGCGCCCGCGAAGTTAAGCCCAAGCTCATCGTCGGTGGCGCCAGCGCATATTCGCGCGAATGGGATTACGCACGTATGCGCAAGATCGCTGATGAAGTCGGTGCGATTCTCCTCATCGACATGGCACATCCCGCTGGTCTCATCGCAGCCGGACTGCTCGAAAACCCGCTCAAGCACGCCCATATTGTCACATCTACCACACATAAGACCCTCCGTGGCCCTCGTGGCGGTATCATCCTTATGGGCAAGGATTTTGAAAATCCCTGGGGCAAGACCACTCCCAAAGGCCAGATCAAGATGATGTCGCAGCTGCTTGACTCAGCTGTTTTCCCCGGTGTACAGGGCGGCCCGCTCGAACACGTCATCGCTGCCAAGGCTGTAGCTTTCGGCGAAGCTCTCCAGCCCTCTTTCGTTGAATATCAGAAGCAGGTACGTGCAAATGCCCGCGTGATGGCCCAGGCTCTCACCGACCTTGGATATACTGTCGTTTCCGGTGGTACTGACAATCACTGCATCCTCGTCGATCTCCGCTCCAAATTCCCCGAACTTACAGGTAAGGTAGCTGAAAAAGTGCTCGTCGACGCCGATATCACAGCTAATAAGAATATGGTGCCTTTCGACTCCCGTTCGCCTTTCCAGACGTCAGGTATACGCCTCGGCACGCCGACCATCACCACCCGTGGCGCCAAAGAACCGCTCATGGGCACTATCGTCGAGCTGATTGACTCCGTACTCTCGCGTCCCGAAGACGAAGCAAATATCGCTGCCGTTCGGGCTAAAGTCAACTCGATCATGTCTGAATATCCTATGTTTGCATGGTAAAATCCCTCAGCAAACACATCATCATAGTTGCAGCGGGCAGCGGGAGTCGGTTCGGCTCCCCGCTGCCCAAGCAATTTTGTTTGCTCTCCGGTCAGCCGGTCATATTCCATGCCATTGACTCTCTTTTCCGTGCATATCCCGATGCGGATCTTACGATAGTCATCTCGCAATCTGAAGAAAACCGGTTCATCGGTTTGTGTCAGGAATTTGGCCGCGACGTTCCCCGCTATGTATTTGGTGGAGCAACCCGTTGGGAATCCGTGCGTAATGGTCTTGCTACCGTTGATGATTCTACCGCGCTCGTACTCGTGCATGACGGTGCCCGCCCCTTCCCGGGCCATGATATGCTCTTGGGCTTGATCAATGCATTTGAGAATGAGTCAGTCGATGGTGCCATCCCGGCCATACCAGTTACTGACTCTCTCCGAAGAGTGGAGCCCGACGGTACCTCATGCCAGATTGACCGCGCGCCATTCCGCGCCGTGCAGACCCCTCAGGCCTTCCGCACTCCGCAGCTTAAAGCAGCTTACTGCCTGCCATATCAGCCTGAGTTCACTGACGACGCTTCAGTGATGGAGTCGGCCGGATTCAGCAACATCGTGCTCGTGCCGGGCGACACATCGAATATCAAGATTACCAATCCCAAGGATATTCTCATAGCCCAAGCCCTCCGATGAACGCCC
>CANSGE010000214.1 GCA_947646295.1 uncultured Bacteroidales bacterium | reverse complement strand
ATTGAGTTGCCGCTTGCGGGCATCTCGCTGTCTGATTACAATCGCGTTGCCGTGGATATCGTGCCCGATTGCCCGGGCTGCCGAGTCATCACCATGACTCTTGGCTTCATCAACGCTACTGCCGGCGGCGAGGGCTACAATGCGCCGACAGGCGACCACATGCTCGTGCTGGAAAACGGGCGCACGAACCGCTGCTATCTTGAAATAGCTGATTTCCGCCGTGATGCCATGCAAGCGCTGCGGCTGAATTTCTCGATCAATGGCCGCGATATGACGACGGCCGAGTCGGTCAGCTTCAAGATCACAGGCGTGGTGGCGCAGCGGATAGCCGAACCTGAGAGGGTGAGCGGCTGGCAGCCGCAGGCGGGGAAGATCATCCACTCGATGACCGGATATGATGCGTCAGGCCGCAAGACTGCGATAATCTCCACTGAAAATTTCAAGAAAGGTGCTGATTTCCGCCTTGTGGATGCGGCGACTGGCGCGACGGTCTTCACCGGACGTATTGCGCAGGCTGCCACAACGATAGGAGAGTTTGGCGTGCTTGATTTTTCTGAATTCGGGCGCCCGGGCGAGTTTCGGCTTGAGGCGGGAGGGATAAGCACGCCGACATTCCGTATCAGCGGCAGCTCGATGTGGGACGACTCGTGCTGGAAAGTGCTCAACTTTATATTCTGCATGCGCTGTGGTTATGCTGTGCCCGGAGTACATTCGATGTGCCATATCGACCTGAATTGCTCCCACGAAGGTAAGCTGTATCCATATATGGGTGGCTGGCACGATGCCGGCGACCTCTCGCAGCAGACCATGCAGACAGGCGATGTGGTGTTTTCACTGCTGGAGCTGTGTGAGGCCAGACGGAAATCAAATCCGGCTCTTGCGGCCCGTCTTCAGGAAGAGGCTCTCTGGGGGCTCGAGTTTATCTTGCGCACGCGACTCGGCGGAGGCTGGCATGCAAGCAGCATGGGGCTGCTCATCTGGCAGGATGGCATCCATGGAAGCCATGATGATATCGTGACGGTGCGAAAGCAGGATGTGGCCTTCGACAATTATCTCTATGCCGCCTACGAGGCTTATGCGGCCCGTGTGATCGACTGTGACCCGGCGCTTGCAGAGCATCTGGCGAAAGTGGCGGCTGAAGATTACCGCTACGCCGAGGAAAAATTTGCCCGCGACGGTTTCGGCGGATGGATTTCTCCCTACGAGCATACTTTTAATACTTCTGAAAGCCAGCACATGGCCACGGCGAGTTGGGCGGCCTCGCAGCTCTATCAACTGACAGGTGACGAGTCATATGCGCGTGATGCCGTGCGCTATGCCGACTATGTGCTGCGATGTCGCTGCGACACACCCGTAGGAGGCTTGAGCGGCTTTTTCTATCGAAATCCGTCGAAACGCTCGGTGGTGCATTTCATCCATCAATCGCGCGAACAGATATATATGCAGGCTCTCGTGGAGCTGTGCAAGAGCCAGCCGCAGCACGAAAAATGTAGTGAATGGCGCACAGCTGTGTCAGATTATGGGAAGTATCTCAAGAATCTGATGAAATACACGGCTCCATACGGGATGTTAGCTGCCGGTATCTACCGCGACGATGAGTATGCCGATACCGAGGCGTTCTACGCGTTGCATCTCTTCCCGCCGCAGGATGCTCCCGCGCAATTTACCGCCCAGAGCAATCATGGGGTAAGAGTGGCGCCTGGATATTTCGTGAAACGCTTCCCGATATGGTTCAATATATACAGCGGCAACTTGCCGGTGCATATCTCAATGGGAAAGTCGGCCGGTATCTGCGGCAATTTCCTCCACGATGATGAATTGCTTGATATCGCGCGCGAACAATTATATTGGACCGTAGGCAAGAATCCCTTTGCACAATCGTTGATATATGGTGAAGGCTCACGTTATCCGGAGCTGAACAATTTCTCGTCGGGCCGTATCGTAGGTGCGATGCCCGTGGGAATACGCACGCTCGCCGATACAGATGAGCCGTATTGGCCGCAGATCAACAATGCCTGCTACAAGGAAGTCTGGCTTACTTCGGCCGGCAAGTGGCTCTCCCTGATAGCTGAAGTTTAACACATAAAAAACATGATACTAATGAAAAGACTCAAATCAATCATTATCTTATTGGCCCTGATGCTGGTGCCCTTACTGGCAATGGCTCAGGAAGCTGCTGAATATCCGGCCAACTATGCGCGCGCGCCGCGATTCAAGGCTCTGCTGTACTATTCGGATACGGCCGAACCGGCACATGTCGATTTTGCAAATCAGGCCATAGACTTTTTTAACCGTCTTACCTACGGCGAGGGCTGGATCCTGGAGACTACAACAAGTCTCCGCGACTATGTCGACCGTCTTGATGATTTCTCTGTAATCATCGTCATCAACATCACTCCCGAACCGGGCCGCGAACGTGAGGCGATGGAGCGATATATGGAAAACGGAGGCGGCTGGCTCGGCTTCCACGCCGCCGCTTATAATGACCGTAACACCAATTGGCCCTGGCTCAACAAATTTCTGGGCTGCGGAGCATTTTACTGCAATAACTGGCCGCCTCAACCGGTGCTTCTCGATATTGATGCGCCCGAGAGTGATGTGACCCGTAATCTGCCGGCGTCTTTTGTAGCTCCGGAGAGCGAATGGTATCAGTGGAATCCATCGCCGCGCGACAACGCCGATGTAGAGATACTCGCCTCAATCTCGCCTAAAAACTATCCCCTGGGCATCAAGGATGTGATCCGTCATGGAGATTTCCCGATAGCATGGCGCAACAAAAACTATCGCATGGTGTATCTCAACTATGGCCATGGCGACCGCGAATTTACGGATGCGACCCAGAATCTCATGACACTCAATGCCTTCCGCTACGTGGTGAGCCGCGACCCTAAAGGCAACCCGTTTGAGAAATAAGGCGTCGCGCCAATCTAATTACAGCCTTCTCCCGGCACAAAATGCCGGAGAAGGCTTTTTTTCATTTACCTACGGCACTCCCGGCAAATGCTGCCAGTACACCGAGCAGCACGCTGATGGAGATGTATATTAGGCTTGTGAGCGGCATGCCGTCGCGCAGCAGCCGCAACCCGTCGTTGGCGAATGTCGAGAATGTCGTGAAACCGCCGCACAGACCGGCCGTGAGCAGGAGGCGCACATTGTCTGACCAATTGAATTTTGCGGAAAGGGCATAGAAGAGCCCTATTAAGAAACATCCTGCGATATTGACGGCGAATGTAGCCCAAGTGAAAGAGTAGGGCACAATGCGTTCGTGCAGGAGTATCTGTACCGCGTAACGAAGCACGCTGCCGAAGCCGCCACCCAGGAATACTGCAATGAGTTCTTTAATCATCATTCTTTGTGGTTTGCGCTGCAAAGTTACTACAAAAAAGTGAAATGCGGAAAGATATAGTGATAGAATTGA
>CANSGE010000213.1 GCA_947646295.1 uncultured Bacteroidales bacterium | reverse complement strand
TGGTCTCAATCTCTATCCTGAGAATCTGGGAGCCGCCTCGCAGATCATGTTTGTGAATTTTGGTGCTACCGAGGCGGTGGCTGCTCTCAAGGCTATCAAGCAACTCCGCGCCGCAGGCATCTCCTGCGAGCTGTATCCTGATAAGGCTAAGTTGAAGAAGCAGATGGGTTACGCCGATAATAGCGGCATACAATACGTAGGTATCATCGGCGAGACAGAGTTGGCTGACGGCACTGTCACGATCAAGAATATGGCGGCCGGAACGCAGCAGACTGTGCCCGTTGCCGACATCCCGGCGCTGATCAATGGCTGACATTGCGGCAATAGCATAAAAAATCCGGAAGCGAGCGCTTCCGGATTTTTTATGCTATTGCTTAAACTCTTAAAAGCCGTGTTAAGCTTTGATACGTTCTACGTATGAACCGTCGCGGGTGTCGATACGCACCTTGTCGCCGATGTTGATGAAGAGAGGCACGCGCACTTCGGCACCGGTCTCTACTGTAGCGGGCTTGAGAGTGTTGGTGGCTGTATCGCCCTTGATACCGGGCTCGGTGTATGTGATTTCGAGCACTACCGATGTAGGCATTTCGCAGGTGAGCACAGTTTCAGATGCAGCTTCTACCATAGCTTCGCAGATGTCGCCGTCTTTGAGAAACTCAACGCCTTCGATGCTTTCGCCGGGCACGATGATTTCTTCCCAGGTCTCGGTGTGGAGGAAGTGGTAGCCCATATCGTCTTTGTAAGAGTACTGGTAGGGACGACGTTCGATGCGCACTTCGTCAACCTTGACGCCTGAGTTCCAGGTTTTGTCGAGGATACGGCCGGTCTTTACGTTGCGCAGTTTTGTGCGTACGAAAGCAGGGCCTTTGCCGGGCTTAACGTGGAGGAATTCTTTGATGAAATAATATGTGCCGTCAATATCGAGACACATGCCGTTTTTAAAATCAGCGGTAGTTGCCATAAAATATTTATTCCAATTTACTGGTTTATAATGAACTTTGATACAGCAGGCTGCCGTGCAGCCCCGTTTACGAGGTGCAAAGATACGAAAAAATCCGTGTAACTTTTCGTTTGCGCCTCATTATTTTGTAATTTAGCGCCTCTTTTCATAGCATTTACGATGATGAACGACGATTTATTTCAGACCGCACTGCGCGAGAGTGGAGAAAATCTTGCGTCGATAGCCGAGAGATACGTCAGCGGCGCGGCTTCGGCCGAAGAGTTTCTGCTGGCAGCTCGCCGGCATATGGTGGACCTGGCTCACGCCGCTCTTCCCGAGCAGGCTTTCGGCACAGCTGTGATGTCACTCCTCACAGCTCTTCGCCGGGGACTTGATCCTGAGAGCATCTCCGGCACCTATTTACTCGTGCTTATGGGCGCGGCAATGTTCTGTGTGCAGTCGCAAGCTAAATTCGAGGCCGAAGGTGATGCCTTTGCCTCGGAGCATTTCGCGGCCATGCAGGCTGATCTTGGTACATTATTATATAATACATACCGCAATCTTGGCCCGGAGGCCAATCTTCCCGACGGCGCCCGTGCGATGCTCGACTCGCTGTCAGAGTGGGTTGATGCTGAGCGCAAGTTTCAGGGGCAGCCCATCACGCGGTATTCGGTGGCTGATATCTTGTATGATTGTGCAGCGCGGTGCGCCGCGATGGGACTGATGGAGTAGGGGATCAGAACGATACCTGGGCCACTACGCCGATGCGACGTGCATATCTGTGCTCCCCCGAGAAGTTCTGCCGCTTGGCGAAATCAAACTCCGCGCCGAGTTGTATGCGTGGTATGGGATTCCAGAAGAGGTTTATTGTCCCTAGAAGACCATACTTATATTCATCCGGTGCTACGGCTTTGCTCGGCATATAGCGGGTCTGGCTTGCTATAATGGTAGAGAGTAGATTTGGCAGGAAGTTGTATTGCACGCCGAGACACCATCCGAATGAGCGCGGGGCATACATATATCCAGAGCGGTCGGGGTCGCCTATCAGGTCGTAGGCTCCTGCAAGGAGATCGCCACCAAGATTTGCATATCCGGCGCCGTAGTTTGCCGTCAGATAGGTAGTGAGTTGGTCAATCGGATGAGCTACCGACGAGAGTTGCAGGCCCCAGCCTGTGACATTACGGTTTTCGCCAAGTGTCATATCCCTGTAGGGCATCGATCTTACGATGCCGGCCAGTCTGACATGCTGTCCGGTGGCCCATTCGTATTGCATCAATGCTGCGAAATTAGGTATATAGTCAGAGCATGCCTCTGTGTTTGTGCTATCTGCAGCGATTTGCTTTTCGGGAGATTCTACTGATACACCGGCTATCCAGTTTGCGGTGATATGAGGCATGTATCTCACCAGGACGGCTGTCTGCGAGAGTTTGTTTGACGGGCCTGACGCATCCACGGTCGACGGCACGGCGGCAGGGTCGCTGAATGTGGATGATGCGTAGCCTACCGTGAAATCCCGGAAAGACATGTATGCTTTTTTCAGATGGAAATCGCGGCCTGCATACCCGTTGAAGTTGGCTTCGATGTATACTTGATAATTCCCGAGCAACTTATTTTCTCCGCCGATGCGGAAAAAGAGGCATACGCCCGCAGGAGTTGTGCCGAGATGCCGCATATTTGTCGGATCGGGTTGCATAGGTATAAGGATAGGAGAGAAGCCGTTGGCCGGGATAGCTCCACCCCAGTCATACCAGCCGCGCATTCTCACGACGCCGCCAAGGCCCATCATCATCTGCTTGTCCTTACTGAGAAACATGAAGTAAGGAGCTTCCGGATCCTGGGCATTTCGGAATTGGTCGTAGTAAAATTCGCCGAATTTAGCCGCAATTTCGGGGTCGTAGGTGCGGCTTGATTCCACTTGGCCGTTTTTGACGGTGATTATTACATGTTCGCCCATGAGGGAGTCTGCCTGGATATCGGCCAGACTTTTTGCTTCGGCAGTTACACATATATTATATATAAGCGCGAGAGCACAGATACGTTGCAAGAGTCTTTTAAGCATAGATGAATTATATGTGATGTCTCTTGTACAACAAAATTGAGGCGTAATTGTTCGCGAAAATCAGCGAATTATGTTTTTTAACATAAAAAAGTGGTGAAAATATTTGGTGGATTCGGATAAAAGGCCTAACTTTGCACTCGCTTTCCGGGAGTAACCCCAACGAAAGCGAAGCGCAAACAAAAATTTTGAAAAAAAAGTTGACAAAAAATTTGGTCAATTCAAACAAAGTTCTTAACTTTGCATCCGCTTTCGGGAACGACCGAAACCTGAGAACATTGAAACGATTACAATAGACATGAGTAGTACAAGAGCACGTTAGAAATCTAACAAGTCTCACGTCAATTCATAAACGCAATAGAGCGATATATCCGTGGCTGACGATCAGTCAGCCGGGCTTTAGGCAAACACAACAAAGTGTCTTGCTTTTTTTGAAGAAAAAAAGAAT
>CANSGE010000212.1 GCA_947646295.1 uncultured Bacteroidales bacterium | reverse complement strand
GAGCATCAGGTAAAATTCATCATCATCGACTACCTTCAGCTCATGAATGCCACGGGCATGAAATACGGATCGCGCGAACAGGAAGTGAGTATGATCTCGCGCTCCCTCAAGCAGCTGGCCAAGGAGCTGAATATCCCCATCGTAGCACTCTCGCAGCTCAACCGCTCAGTGGAATCGCGCACCGACAACAAGCGCCCGCAGCTCTCCGACCTCCGCGAATCCGGCGCCATCGAACAGGATGCCGATATGGTGTGCTTCATCCACCGCCCGGAGTACTACATGCGCTCGGGCGAAGACGCGCAGGGGCGCGACATACGCGGACTTGCCGAATTCATCATCGCCAAGCACCGCTCGGGTTCGGTGGGCGACGTGGAGATGCGTTTCCGCGCATCATACGCCCGCTTCGAAAACTGGGATGAAATGTCGACAGGTTTTGGCGAGACCAAATCACGTATCAGCGCCGACACCACGGGCGCCGACGCTCCCGCCCAGCCTGCGGGCGATCCTTTCGGAGGCGGCACGGCCGATATTTCGGGACAGAAAGAAGACCGTCCATTCTGAACTTTTGGCGTCGGGAGCGGGTTGTATTGATATGAAACAACCGCAAAATTCCCGACTTGGCTTTATGCTGCTTATTATCGCGATGGCTATCGGAGCTATCGCGCTGACGGCTTTTTATGAATGGTATCCTGCCGACCGCGCAGCCGATGAGCTGGCCCAGGCGGCCAACGACTCACTCGTATGGCAGGCCGATACTACTCTGCGAGGGCAAGATTGAACAGACGGGCGGCTCCCGCTGTAGTGGCGGCGGCCACAGCCTCCGGCGTCACTTCCATCGACTGCGCGATATGGGCGCAGATGTGCGGGAGGTAGGCGCTTTCGTTGCGCTTGCCTCGGAAAGGCACGGGGGCAAGGTAGGGCGAGTCGGTCTCAAGCAATATGCGGTCGAGGCCGATCTCGGGCAAGACCTCGCGCAGACGCGAGTTTTTGAAGGTCACGATGCCGTTGATGCCGAAATAGTAGTCGCCAAGCCGGCGGATACGGCGCACATCTTCATGCGTGCCGCCGAAACTGTGAAAGACAGCCGGCAGCCTGGGAAAATCAGACAAAACTTCGAGAACTTCATCCAACCCTTCGCGGCAGTGGATGATCAGTGGCAGTCGGCGCTCGACGGCGATCCGGCACTGACGGCTGAAGGCCTGCATCTGCTCCTCGCGGAAAGTCTTGTCCCAATACAGGTCGATGCCCACCTCTCCAATGGCTACCACAGGAAGAGCCGTATCCTCGGCATCAAGAATCTGCTGCAAGACGTCGCGCCATGAGGCATTGACCTCCGTGGGGTGTAAGCCGTTGGCACAGGAGATGCGTCCGGGAAATTCGCGTGCAAGCGCCTGCATCGGAGCTATAGTGGAAAGATCGACGTTGGGAAAAATGAGGTGCCCTACGCCTGCGTTGATAGCCCGACGTACGGCTGAAGAACCACCCGCGGGGTCCTCCCCGCAGAATTCGGGGAGGTAGAGGTGGGTATGGGTATCGATGAGCTGTGTCATTTCTGGCGAACACACATTTTATAGGCCAGCTCGGCAAACCATGCCTCGGACTCCTCATCGAGATTGCAGGCCTTGAGTGCAGCGATGGCTTTTTTGTAATAGCGGTCGACGAGAGCCTCGCAGCGTTTGGAGAGGTCGAGCTTATCGTAGACCTTCTTGACCCGGCCGACTAGAGCCGTGCGCGAGCGCGACTCGGAGAGTGCCTCGCGGAGCTCGTCACCTGCCTCGGCGTTGGCTGTGATGAAGAGCCACGTCTTCTTGCGGTTGACGATATCGCCGCCGATGTTCTTTCCGAACACACGCGGATCGCCATAAGTATCGAGCCAGTCATCGCGTAGCTGGAATGCCACGCCCATATTTATGGCATAATCATACATGGCCTGCTGCGCTGCGGCATCAGCCCCGGCAAGGATGGCACCGATGCGGGCGGCGCATCCGAGCAAAACCGAGGTCTTGAGACGTATCATCTCGAGATAGCGCGTCACCGACACTTTCGGCAGGCGTTCAAATTCGGTATCGTATTGCTGACCCTCATATACCTCCATGGCTGTGCGGTTGAAGAGCGAAAGAATGTCGGAAAGCTTGTCGGCCGGACAATCCGCTGCGTACTGGGTAGCGAGCGTGAGAAGCGCATCGCCTGAAAGAATGGCTTGCACCTCGCCGTATTTGCGCCACACCGTAGGACGGTCACGGCGGCGGTCGCTGCGATCCATCACATCATCGTGGAGGAGCGTGAAGTTGTGAAACAATTCTATAGCCAGAGCCTGGCGGATGGCCAGCTGCGGATCGAGCCCGAACGCCTGGGCCGCAGCAAGCGTGAGAAGCGGGCGGATACGCTTGCCACCCGACGCCATAGCATATTTGATGGGCTTGAAAAGCCCGGGCGCTACGGCAGGATATTCTATCCCGGCAATTGATTTTTCTATAAGAGCGAGAAATTCTTTCTCAATATTTTTATTCATTGTTTACTTATTTTCAAAATTCACACAAAGTTACATAGTTTTTATGTTAAAATGAGTTAACTTTTGAATTTTTCTATTGTAAAATTATGCTATATAACATAAAAAGACTAATTTTGCATCAGTTTTTCATGGTATTAGATTTAAGGTAAGAAGATTATTCGTCGTGATGACGGATAATTTTTTTTGTCTGAAATTTTGCGTAACTTTGCAGACGAATGGGACGACTACTCTCAATAGACTTCGGACGTAAGCGTTGCGGCATCGCCGTGACCGACCCTTTGCGCATCATAGCCAACGGGCTGACAACCGTCGCTACCGGCACACTCATTACATATATTAAGGAGTATCTGAGCCGCGAGACTGTTGACAAAATCATCGTCGGGCTCCCCACTACCATGCGCGGCGAGCCATCCGACTCGATGCGGTATCTCACTCCGGTGATCAACCGTCTGAAAAAGGAGATAGCACCTACCCCGGTGGAATTTTTCGACGAACGCTTTACGTCAGTGCTCGCCCACCGGGCCATGATAGACGGTGGAATGAAAAAAATGGACCGCCGCAACAAAGAAATCGTCGACGAAATCTCAGCGTCGATAATACTCAATGATTATATACAATATAAAGGATAATGAAATTACCGATTTATCTCTACGGACACCCCGTGCTCCGCGAAGTATCAAAAGATATCACCCCCGAATACGAGGGTCTCACTAAATTGCTCGACGACATGTACGAGACCATGTATGCCTCCGACGGCGTAGGCCTGGCCGCCCCGCAGATCGGACGCAATGACCGTATCATCGTCATCGACGCGTCGCCCCTGGCTGATTCGTTCCCCGAGCTGGAGGGCAAAAAGCTCACCCTCATCAACGCCCACATGGAAGTGCTCGACGGCGAAGCCGTGACCCGCGGCGAGGGCTGCCTCTCACTCCCGGGACTATCCGAGAATGTAAATCGCGTGGAACACATCCGCCTGAAATGGATGGATGAGAATTTCGAGCAACACGAG
>CANSGE010000211.1 GCA_947646295.1 uncultured Bacteroidales bacterium | reverse complement strand
TCTGGGGGCTCAACGCTATCAAAAAGACGGCAAAGCCCAAGGTGCGCAAAGATATCTTCGGCAAAATGTTCTCATTTATGCTCCCCTCTGATTCGCGTGCCCTGAAGCTCTCCAAGATGAACATGATGGGTATCGGCAGCCGCATGATGCGTTACATCATGAAGCACAAAAACATTGACTCGCTCGAGATGCTGCGTGAATCGGCCATAAAAGCCGGCGTGGAATTCATCGCATGCCAGATGTCGATGGATGTCATGGGAGTGCACCGCGATGAACTCCTCGACAACGTCACCATCGGCGGTGTGGCAACTTACCTCAACCGCACTGACAGCTCCAACCTCAATCTCTTTATCTGAAAAACATTATCTTGATTGGGAAACAATTTTAATACCTATATCGAAAATATTGATTTCGAGGCATGGCGCGAGATATGCGTCCGGTATGGATCCCTCAGGCGTTTTGCCAAAGGCGAGGAATTTGTATCTATCGGCACGGTAGGCCACTATATCGGGTATATCGTTTCAGGGCGCCTTAAGTACGTAGCCCGCTCTGCGGACGGCACCGAGCATGTCATGGGCCTCGTATTCGGTGACGGATTTGTGGCCGACTGGCCTTTTTGCCTATACGGGCAAAAGGCTAAACTGGCCATTGTCGCCGTCACAGATTGCGAGATTTACTGCGTCCCGGCCAAAGAGGTCAGAGAAATTCTCGATAGTGATCCCGCCTTCAAGGATATTGTGATGCACTCCACTGAGGCTGTATATACTACGGTGTACGACCGGTACGTAGATCTGTATTGCAAGTCGCCGCAGGAGCGCTATGCAGAGCTTTTCTCCGGTCATCCCGACCTGTTTGAGCTTTTTTCGCTCAAGGATATCGCATCATTTCTCAATATCACCCCTACACATCTGAGCCGTCTGCGAAAACAATGACGGACGGCTCAGTTAAATGTAGGCTTTCAGGTCGTCCACTTTCAGCTCTGGCAAGTCAGCCAGTGCTTTCAGAAGCACCGTTTTCCAATGATTGAGGCCGAAAGCCGTCCTGCTCGCGTACGTACCGGCCATGTCTCTGATGATCGCACGCACTATTTCGTCGGTGCGGTTGGCGTCGCCGGGTAAAATGCTTGAAATAAAAGATGGCAATTCCTTGGCTACGGTTTCGTTGAACTCAAGGCCTCTTATCGTTTCGCAGGCCTTGTGATATAAAATGGGGTTGGTGAGTATGGCAGCGTCCGCATAGAAATCGGCGGATACGGCTCCCGCACCGAATATGAGATTGACCTTCAGCCACTGTCTGTCAGCGGGCAGACGGTCGTAGTAGGCGTGGATAAAATCTGTGTGGCCGAGCTTATTGGCGAAGCGGATGCTGTTGCAGTCGCGGCACATCGGCACAAGATTTTGTCGCATCATGCTCAGTGCGTTATAGCTCTCCTTCTCCATGTAATGGTCAAGCGTGGTGGCATTGCCTACACCGCACATCGGACACTTGGAGATACCGGACATGATCTGGGCACGTATGGCCGCATGATCCCCCTTGCGGTATGTTTTGTCATACGCTCGCCGCAGGGCCTTGGCACTCCCGGAGGGTACGGCGGCATGTTGGGCATCCGTCACGCTTCCCTGCTGTGAATCATACTGGGTGTAGAGAGTCTTCACAGCAGGAAAATGCCCGGCTGCCAACGTCCGCGAATGTTGACTGATTTCAGAGAGGTCTGAAATCGAGGCGTCTAATGGGGGCTTGTCAAGATTCCACATCGTTATTCTCTGTTTTTTAGGAAGTGCGACATCATGTAGGCCTTGATCTCATTGCCGAAATCGATACCGGTTGCGCTCCTGACTTTTTCGAGATATTCGAGCGCGTCAGTGGCGCCACTTTCTCCGGGCGGAAACAGTTGACATAGGCGTCGGGCTGTCTTCTGATAATTGGTCACCGACGTATTCAGGTTGAACACTTCGTCTGTAATGTTGGCTATGTTTTCGCCATAAGTTTCTATGGACGGATGTCGGAATTCCCATTTATCGTCAAAGCGATTTACGATTATCACATTTTTGGATAATGTCTCCTGTACTATCACAGGTGAATGTGTCGCTACCATTACAAGAGAGGTGTGACGCTGTGACAAACGACGCAGACAATAGATGAATTTGCTCAACAATGGCGGCTGAATGTGGTTCTCAGGCTCGTCGAAGATGATGATACTGTTGGGCTCGATGCGGTCAATTATGCATGCGAGCGAATGTATGATATATTTTATGCCCGTCGAGAGACTCTTGAAATGAGCCTTTACTTCATCTTCGTTGTCGAGGCACAAGGGATCCCATTCGAAATACATGTTTTCAAGACATTGGTTGGCTGCCGCACATTCACGCATAAGATTGTTCCATTCGTCGCACTTCTCCTTGTCGGCCACGATATGGGAGTGTGATACAGCAAATTCGCCTGCCAGGCTGTCTATGGATTTCAGCTCATGATAAGTAGCATGATCCGTGTCAAGTGCTTCGTCATCAAGGTCTTCATTTTTTTTGTCAAGAAGCATCTCGTATTCCTTCTCAAGGTCACGGATACCGCAGTACACCAGCCGGCCCTCATGATTTCGCAGCCCTTGCAGTATCAACTGGTAATCATCGGTACCAACCCCGGGCATTATGAAATTATCGAACGCGCTGTACGAAAGGATAAATAAACGGCGGAAGCCGGCGTCAATTGGTTCGATACCACCCAACGAATCCGCATATATTTGTCTTGCCGAAGGTCGTGCGAAAAGTATGCGCGCCAGTCTGTACATCAGGGTACTCTTGCCGGCACCGTTATTGCCGATGCACACAAGCAGGCGCGACGGTATTTCGATGTCCTCTGCTTTCGGGAGTCGGGCGCTGCTGAAGTCGAAACTTACTTCGGTTTGTCCGTCAGGTAAGGTGTATTTGAGCGGAATTTCTGCAAGATCGTAGAGTGAGGCATCGTCAGTCATGATCTCCTGCCCGAGTTTCAGACCATAGGCATTCATGGATGCGTTGCGCATCAAGGATATCATGAAGCAGGCCTCATCCTTGAATTTACGATATATCGGATCATCTTCAGAAAGAATCATCTTCAAGGCTTCCAGAAGAGCTTTTTTCTCGGCTGCCTTTTTAAGATACCTGTCAATGCCGCGATAGAACTCCACCGACATGGTGATACTGCAAAAGTCGTCGGGTAAAGATTCAAACTCCGTCCCTACCGTTTTCCGGATCAGATATATCTGGTCTTCCTTCTGCCCGAGCCTCATGATGTTGATCGGGCCCAGATACTCCGGGGCGCTCCCCGTGAGTTTTGATGAAGCGTGCAGATGGTAGAGAGTATGATACTGGAAGTCATCCCATTTATCCTCTTCAAGCAGAAAGTCCACATCCCAGCTGCCCGGACTATTGGCAGCATTTTGAAAACATTGATTGATTATTCTGAATTTCATCGGCCATATTTGTAATTAAGCAAATACGGGCATAAAAACGAAGCGAGCAACGGTGTGAATGTCGGTCGGTGGCTTA
>CANSGE010000210.1 GCA_947646295.1 uncultured Bacteroidales bacterium | reverse complement strand
GCCAGGCCACAAAACGCCTGATGCGTCAGGGCCTATTCCAGCAGGCGCAATTCAAGCTCGCGAAGACTGCCGGCGACATGGCTTGGCTCGAACTGAATCTACGCACCAATCCCCGCATCTCGCAGGTCAACTATATCGGTATGAAAAAAGGCGAACGCGACGAACTGCAGAATCGCCTCAACTTGATGAAGGGCAATCAGATAACGCAGAATATCATCAACCGCGCCAAACTTATCGTAGAAAAATTCTTCACCGACAAGGGTTTCAGCAACGCCAAAGCAAACATCACCCTGCACGAAGACCTCTCGGCTCCCGGTGAAATGATAGTGGACATCGCTATCGACAAGCACGACAAAATCAAGGTGCACAAGATATATATCACCGGCAATGAGGTGCTCTCCGACAATCAGATCCAGCGTGCCATGAAGAAGACCAACGAAAACGGCAAGCTGCTCAACCTCTTCCGCCAGAAAAAATTCGTCCGCACCGACTATGCCGACGACCTCAACCGCATAATCTCGAAATACAATGAGAAAGGCTACCGCGACGCACGCATCGTGGCCGATTCAGTAGTGAACTATTCTGACAACCGCGTCGATGTATATATCACCGTCGACGAGGGTCACCAATACTTTATCAAAGACATCAACTGGGTCGGAAATACACTTTACCCCTCCGAAACTCTCGACCTCTTCCTGGGGATGAAGCCCGGAGACGTGTACAATCAGACTCAGATGAACAAACGCCTCAACGAAGACGATGACGCCGTAGCCAACCTCTACATGGACCGCGGCTACCTCTTCTACAACCTCGTGCCTATCGAAAAGGAAGTCACCGGCGACAGTATCTCACTGGAAATGCGCATCATGGAAGGCCCGCAAGCACGTATCAACAACGTGGTGATCAACGGTAATGACCGACTCTACGAAAAAGTGATACGCCGCGAGCTCCGCGTACGTCCCGGCGACCTCTTCAGCAAAAGCGACCTGATGCGTTCGGCCCGCGAAATCGCACAGACCGGACACTTCGACCCCGAAAATATGGATATCCGACCCGAGCCTAACGAAGAAAACGGCACGGTAGACATCGTATTCAACCTCGAATCAAAAGCCAACGACCAGGTAGAATTCTCAATGGGCTGGGGCCAGACCGGTATCATCGGCAAGCTCTCTCTCAAATTCACCAACTTCTCAATCAAGAATCTCTTCTATCCCTCGACATATAAGGGAGTGATTCCCCAGGGCGAAGGCCAGACATTCACCATCAGCGCCCAGACCAATGCCCGCTACTATCAGGCGTACTCAATATCGTTCCTCGATCCGTGGTTCGGAGGCAAGCGTCCCAACTCGCTCTCAGTATCAGCATATTACAGCCGTCAGACAGGCGTCAACAGCTCATATTACAATTCACGCTACATGAACGGCGGCTACTACAACTCGCTCTACGGATACGGCGCCTACGGATACGGCACAGGCTACAACTACAACGACTACTATCAAAACTCATACCAGGCGTCATACGACCCCAACAAGGTGCTTCAGATGGTAGGCGTCAACGTAGGCTTCGGCAAACGCCTCAACTGGCCCGACGACTACTTCACATTCACCGCCGAACTCGGCTACAACTGGTATTACCTCAAAAACTGGGATTACCTGTACTATATGCGCAACGGTACGTCGAACGCACTCGTTTTCGGCCTCACCCTCGCCCGCAACTCCATCGACAACCCTCTCTACACACGTAGCGGCTCGCAATTCTCGCTCAACTTCTCATTCACGCCGCCGGCACAATGGTTCACCGGTAAACGCGACTGGAAGAAACTCTCCGAAGAAGGCACCACAGAGAGCACCAAGCAGCTCTATCAGTGGATCGAATACTGGAAGCTGCGATTCAAATCACGCACCTACACTCCTCTGGCCAACGCCGACGGAACATACACCCCCGTGCTCATGACACGCGCCGACTTCGGTCTGCTCGGCAGCTACAACAAATACCTCAAATCACCCTTCGAGACATTCTACGTAGGTGGCGACGGTATGTCAGGCTCATATACCTATGCTACCGAGACCATCGCCCTGCGCGGTTACGACAACGGCGCCCTCACCCCCTGGGGACGTGACGGCTACGCCTATACACGCCTCGGCATGGAAGTACACTTCCCGCTCATGCTCCAGCCCTCCACCACCATCTATGCGCTCGCATTCGTCGAAGGCGGTAACGCATGGACCTCCGTCAGCCAGTTCAACCCCTTCAGCCTCAAGCGCAGCGCCGGTGCAGGTGTGCGCATCTTCCTCCCGATGGTAGGTATGATGGGTATCGACTGGGCATACGGTTTCGACCGCGTCGACGGCTACAAAGGCGGAAGCCACTTCCACTTCATCCTCGGTCAGGAATTCTAAACCTTTTAACGTCTGAAGTGTCTTAAATAATATATTACAACACTAAAGTCATAAAAAAGTACAATCATGAAAAAACTCGCCCTGACACTCGCACTCATACTCGCAGCCTTCGGCGCAGCTTCAGCTCAGAAATTCGCCATGGTCGACATGGAATACATACTCCGCAACGTGCCCGCTTACGAAATGGCCAACGAGCAGCTCAACCAAGTATCGCTCCGCTGGCAACGCGAAGTGGAAGCCATAGGAAAAGAGGCCGAAACGATGTATCAGAATTTCCTCGCCGACAAGGTATTTCTCACCGACGATCAGGTGAAAAAACGCGAAGAAGAAATCGTAGCCAAGGAAAAAGAAGCCACCGATCTCCGATACAAATACTTCGGCCCTGAAGGCGAACTGTACAAAAAACGCCAGTCACTCCTCAAACCTATACAGGACGAAGTATACAACGCCATCAAAAAAGTGGCTACCGAACGGTCCTACCAGGCCATCTTCGACCGCGCATCATCATCGGAGATCATTTTCGCCTCTCCCACCATCGACGTGAGCAACGAAGTGCTCAACAAAATGGGTTACGGAAAATAATCAGATAATAATTCTAAAACCAAATAAACAATCATGTTAAAAAAATTCTTATTGGCACTTGCCGTTGCTATCCCCGCAACTACATTCGCTCAGAAATTCGCAACAGTCAACGTCGAAGAAGTCATCGGCGCCATGCCCGAAATGACTCAGATGCAGAACACCCTCAACGAAGCATCAAAACAATACGAGACCGAATTCCAGAAACTCCAGGAAGAAGTCAACAAACTCTACACCGACTTCCAGGCCATCCAGAATGATGCCAATACCCCCGACGCCATCAAGGAACGCCGCATGCAGGAAATCCAGGACCGCGCTGCCAAGGTAGAACAATTCCGCCAGACAGCTACTCAGGATCTCCAGCGCCAGCAGGAACAGCTCCTCGCCCCCATCACAGCCCGCTTCAATGAAGCCGTGAAAGCAGTAGGCCAGGAAGGCAGCTATACATTTGTATTCCCCACCGAACCGGCCCTCATCCTCTATCAAGGCTCTGACGTCACCGACATCACAGGACAGGTAAAGACAAAACTCGGTATAAAATAACATATCCATTTACTTGG
>CANSGE010000209.1 GCA_947646295.1 uncultured Bacteroidales bacterium | reverse complement strand
AGGGTACAACGGTTTTCGAGACCGTCCCGATCGACCACTCCGGCATCTTTCCTTTTGCTCGGCAAAGTTACAATCTTTTTTTTAATAGTCGGGTATATTCAAGCTGTTTTTTCGTCTTTTTTCTGTGTTTTTTTATTTTTTCGTCATAGCGGGGATGTGTTTTTAGCTTATTTTCACGTTGTTGATAGTGCTTACGTAGGGCTAAATCGGAGTTTTTTTGTAAATTTGCACCAAAATTTGAATACCAATGATCAAACATATAAGTTCTCTCATTTTTGCACTTTGTGTGCTCGTGCCCGGCGCGAGGGCTATTTCTGTTAACAATACCTCGGGGCAGCTATCCTCTAATATTACTTCCCCGGAGTCAGAAACCACGCTTTATATATCCGGTACACTTAATGCGGCTGACTTCTTTTTCATAGCCGATAAGATGCCGGCATTGCAGATTCTGGATCTGAGTCAGGCCGCCATTGAGGCTTATTCAGGTACGAGCCTGCGTGGACGCACGACATATCCTGCCGGTATGGTGCCTGAGCATGTTTTCGCCGGATCAAAGTTGAATACGGTGGTGTTTCCCGCATCGGGTGATATCACGATAGCTGAGAATGCCTTTGCCGGAGCGGCTCTTCAGGGCGAACTGGTGATACCGTCGAATGTCAAATCCATCTGTGACGGAGCCTTCGCAGGACTACCCGAGCTTACGGCTGTCACCATCAATTCGACGGATGTGGGTGTAGGCTCGTTCAACGGTTCGCAAAAGCTTGCGCGCGTCACCTTTGTATCGCCCCTCAACGTGGGCCAAAGCTCTTTTGCCGCCTGCCCCGAGCTGGCTACTGTGGTCGGTGCCGAGAATGTGATACGTATCGATCCGCGAGCTTTTGCCGATTGCCCTAAATTGACCGCATTTACCTTCGGCGCACGCCTTCAGAGTATCGGCGATGAAGCATTCACGGCTTCGGGTCTTACTTCTGTTGATCTGTCGGGTGCTACGGCTCTCACCTCCGTAGGCAACTGGGCATTTGCCCGCATGCCTGAGCTGTCGGAGCTTAATCTCGGTGATGTAGCGTCGCTGGGCCGCGGTGTGGCTTTTGATTGTCCCAAGCTGACCAATATCACGGCATCGCAGACGAATGAGCTCATACCTGACTACGCTTACACTAACAGCGCCGAAATCGATACCACATACCTCTTCAACGGCAGCGAGACCTCTATGGGCCGGTATGCACTGAAGGGCCACAGCAATATCACCTCGCTCACCCTACCCTCCACGCTTACTTATATCGGCGACAATGCCATGGAGGGCCTCACATCGCTGCAAGATCTGCATATGCCTTCGGCTGAGGTGCCCGAGCTTGGCGAGAATGTCTGGAAAGACGTCGACCAGCAGCATGCCACACTGTATGTGCCAGCGGGTTCGGCTTCCGATTATGAAGCCACTCCGCAATGGCAGGAATTCGTCATCGCCAAGACTACGGGTGAGACACCCGCTTTGGAAGAGCGTCTTGAGTCGCTCCGCGGTCGCTTCGTAGGCGACGAACTTCAGGTATCGATCTCCGGTACCGTCATCACACGCCTGAGTGTCTTCGATACGGCCGGTATCACTTTGGCCGTAGTAGAGCCAGAGTCGGATCTCGTGATCATTGATACCGAAGGCATGTCGGCGCGTATCTATCTGGTCAGCGCCACACTTGCCGATGGCCGCACAGCTACATTGAAACTTGCAAAATAATGGGAAAGAACAAACTCAGTAAATTTGCCGAGATGGACACCATTGATCTGGTGTTCCAATATCCGTTCAGCCGCCTCCGCGAGGAAGGCTCATTTCCCCTCAAAGGTAAGTGGCACAGCGAGTTTTTTCACAACGACAATCCCATCGTGCTCGAACTAGGGTGTGGAAAAGGTGAATACACCGTGGCTCTTGCCCGCCTCTTCCCCGATAAGAACTTCATAGGCATAGATATCAAGGGCGCACGCATGCATGCAGGTGCGACGCAGGCCCGCGACCTTGCGCTTCCCAACGTGGCCTTTCTGCGTACGTCCATCGAGCTGCTGCCCAACTTTTTTGCCCCTGACGAAGTGAGCGAAATATGGATCACCTTCCCCGACCCGCAGATGAAGAAGGTGCGCAAGCGCCTCACCTCCACCCGCTTCATGAATCTCTATCGCGAGGTGCTCCGCGACGGCGGCATGATACACCTGAAGACAGACAGTCCGTTTCTCTACGCCTATACCCGAGCGATGGCTCAGCTCAATACGCTCCCCATGAGTGTCGATACCGACGATCTGTATCACTCAGATGTGACAGGCCCGATACTTTCCACACGCACCCACTACGAAAAACAGTGGCTTGCCCGCGGCCTCACCATCAAATATCTCGCTTTCGGGCTGCCTCAAGCCGGCGAGCTGGCCGAACCCGACGACGATTTCGAACGCGATACCTACCGCAGCTATTCGCGCGGCTATATTGACAACCTCCCTACCCCGCAACAATGAGTCAACAAGCTATTTATCCGCAACTTATACTCGACGCGCTGTCCAATGTGCGCTATCCCGGCTCGGGCAAGAACATCGTAGAGCTCGACATGGTCGAGGACGATATCCGTATCGACGGCCGCAAGGTCACATTCTCGCTCATATTCGACAAGCCCACCGATCCTTTTATCAAATCAGTGGTAAAAGCTGCTGAACAGGCTATCCTCACCTTCGCCGCTCCCGATATAGAAATAGCCGGCAATATAGCTGTGAAGACGCGTCAGGCCCCTACCCCTGCAGCCGCGCCTGTGCTGCCCGGAGTGCGCAATATCATAGGTGTATCGTCGGGCAAAGGCGGTGTGGGTAAAAGCACCGTGGCGGCCAATCTCGCCGTGGCTCTGGCTCGTGAAGGATATTCCGTGGGCTTGCTTGATGCCGATATCTTCGGGCCGTCGGTGCCTAAGATGTTCGGAATCGAGGATGAGCAGATATATATGCACGAGGTGGATGGCCGCAATCTCATCATCCCTATCGAGCGCTACGGCGTGAAGATGCTCTCCATCGGATTGCTCGTGGAGCCTGACAAGGCAGTGCTCTGGCGCGGCTCGATGGCCTCCAACGCTCTCAAGCAGCTCATCGAGCAGGCCGACTGGGGCACTCTCGACTACTTCCTCATCGATATGCCTCCCGGCACAAGCGACATACACCTCACCTTGGTGCAGACACTCGGTATCACCGGGGCGGTGATAGTGACCACTCCCCAGGAGGTAGCTCTGGCCGACGCACGCAAAGGCATAGCGATGTTCCGCGAGCCGAAAATCGACGTGCCCGTGCTCGGAATCGTCGACAATATGGCATGGTTCACTCCGGAGAAGCATCCTGATGAGCGCTACTATATATTCGGCAACGATGCCTCGGTGGACGCCCTCGCCGAGCAGTGGCAGGTACCCGTGCTGGCGCGTATACCCATAGTGGCTTCCGTCGGTGATCACAATGATGCCGGTCGTCCGATAGCACTCGACGATACCCTGACGGCAGCCGCATTCGCCCATCTGGCCCATGAAGTGGTGGACGCCGTGGA
>CANSGE010000208.1 GCA_947646295.1 uncultured Bacteroidales bacterium | reverse complement strand
CGTCGATGGCCTCACGGTCTCTGCCGAGATTCTGGCGGGCCACACCACGCACCTCCCATGCATCAGTGAGATAAGGATTGATCTCTATGGCGGTGGTGGCATCGGCCTCGGCGCCGGCATAGTCCTCGAGATTGATCTTGGCTATCGAGCGCAGGAAGTATGGCCGGGCAAGGTAGGGCTTTGCCTGGATGACACGGTTGAAGTATTGTAAATAGAGCGCGTTCTGACCTACGCGGAGCACCTGGTCAGCGTTGATCTGAGCGTGCAACCCCGATGCGAGGAAACACATTATTATATATATGTATAAGCGTAATCGTTTCATCTATGATGCAAACTTACAGAAAAATTCGTTAATGTAGCCAATTTTGGCTAAAAATCGCTATATTTGTCGCATGAGATTAAACGTCAGTGTTAAAAACGAGTCAAATTTTAAACAATCTACGATAATTCAGCATTAAAAATATAAACAATCGCGCGACATGAAAATCAAAAAATACTTTCTCCCGCTCGCTCTCATAGCCGCGTTGACTATACCAGCTCTGAGTGTTTCGGCATCCTCATGGGATGACGATGATGACATCTACTATAATCCCTCGACAGAAAAGAAGTCGCAGCCGGCAGCGCCCGTGACCAATAATTACGTGCCTAATACGGTGGTTGACTATCCTGCGGCCGACTATTATACCCCCGGAGCTGCCGGGGGCGGACTCGCTGTGGATGTCGACGCCTACAACCGCCGCGGACAGTTCCTGGTGGGCGACTCTATCTCGGTGGACTCTCTGGCAGCCCTCTCGGCCGACGGCTCTTACGCCTATACGCGCCGCATCGAACGCTTCTACAATCCCGAGGTGGTCAACGGCTCGGCTGACCAGGCCCTCATCGATTCATATTACTCCACAGCCCCCACGACGGATGTCAATATCTACGTAGTGGATCCTTTCTACTCCTACGGCTACTACCCCTACGGATGGAACCGCCCCTACTGGAATTATGGCTGGGGCTGGTACGATCCGTGGTATGACTGGAGCTTCGGCTGGGGCCCGTCATGGTCGTGGGGCTGGGGTGGTCCCGGCTGGGGCTGGGGTCCCTCATGGTCATGGGGTTGGGGCGGCCCGGGCTGGGGCCCGGCAGTGCGTCCGCCTCACGGAGGCCCGTCGTACGGCTGGGTATCGACACCCGGCGCTGCACGCCCGCATCCCTCGACATCAGCAAGCAGTGCCTCTACAGCCTCCCGGCGTCCGGGCGCCATCAGCGCAGGAGCCACCGGAGCACTCTCGCGTCCGGGCTCGATGGGCACACGTCCGGCGACCTCGACGGGCAGCTACGGCACATCGACCTCGCGCCCCGGCTCGATGGGCGCGGCGAGCAGCACCACAACTCCCTTCCCGATCAATACCGGCTCGAGCGGAAATCTCAACCGCGGCCGCAACAATACGAATAACAACAACAATTACTCGACTCCCTCGCGTAACACCCCTACCCGCTCTACAGGTTCCTGGGGCAGCGGCGGCAGCTCCACACGCTCGACCGGCGGTGGCGGAATGCGCTCCGGCGGCGGTGGCGGCACACGCGGACGCCGATGATACGAGTGTCCTGACTTACGACTTTCATACTTTTTCCGACAAAAAACGCACTTCATGAAAAAACTCACATTAGCCTCGATAGCCCTTGCAGCACCTATGATGCTGGCAGCACAAAGCGCCGTGGATGCCTATAATCTCTCGCAGAACGATCTGCGTGGCACGGCCCGATTCATGTCGATGGGCGGTGCATTCACCGCTCTGGGCGGCGACCTCTCCAGCATCACGCAGAATCCTGCGGGCATCGGTGTGTACCGCCGCAGCGAGATCGGCGCCACTCTGGACATCTCGCCCTCGAAATTCACCACGAACGGTTCGGAGAAAATCTCGGAGAACCAGACAAAAGTGGCCTGCAACAACTTCGGCTATGTGGGCACGGTGCGACTCGACGGCGCCCTGCGCACTTTCTCGTGGGGTGTGTCGTACAATCGCGTCGCATCGTTCAACCGCGTCTTCTCGGCTTACAACAATCCCACCGCCACCTCTCTCTCCAACTATATCGCGGCATATACCACCACTCCTGAGGCTGACCTCAATTTCGGAGAAAACTATAATCCATATTTCGACTCCGGCGCCGACTGGCTCTCGATACTTGCCTACAACTCCTATCTGATCAACCCTGTGGCCGACGGCTCGTACCGCGGCCTGGCGCAGAACGGCACACACGGCGACGCCCTCACGCAGATGCGCGAATCGGGGTATGTGGATGAATACGCCATAGACTTCGGCGGCAATGTGAGCGATGTAGTGTACTGGGGTGTGGGTATCGGTATCACCGACCTCGATTACAAACTTTCGTCAAACTACTCCGAAAGCATGTCGAATGCCGCGATAATGAGCGAGAACGGCCTTGTAAACGGCGATGCAGGTTTCAATCTCGAGAATTTCCGCCATATCAACGGCTCGGGCTGGAACTTCAAGGCCGGTGTGATCGTGCGCCCCATCAACGAGCTGCGCCTTGGCTTCGCCGTGCATACGCCCACATGGTACAGCCTCTCGCAGGATGGTATCGCCGGGCTGAGCTACAGCTACAACAATCCGGCAGCCCCGGCATCGGACAATAATCCCCTCTCGGGCTATGAGGAGACCGACGGCTCATACTACAACTTCCATCTCAAATCGCCCTGGCGCATGATGGTGGGCGCGGGCGCCGTGATAGGCAGCCAGGCTATCGTAAGTATCGACTACGAACGCCAGGCCTACCCGGATATGGCTATCAAGTATCAGAATAACTGGGGTGATTTCGTCAACGACGACTACGTAAATGAGGATATCAAGAATTATTACCAGGCCACCAACATCATACGTATCGGTGCCGAATTCCGCCCGACTTCACGCTTCAGCGTTCGTGCCGGCTATTCATACTCAAGCTCCAACGTGCGCAGCCAGGCAGCCGACGGTGATCTCGAGATATACACCTCGGGCATGAACCCCTCATATACTTTCAACCGCGACACTTACAGCATCTCCGTGGGCGCGGGCTACCGCTACCAGGCGTTCTATATCGACGCCGCCTACGTGTACCGCAACCGTAAGTCGACCTATCATGCCTACACCGACTGGGCCAACAATATGGCTCCGACAGCCGACCTGACCCAGACCACAAATTCGATAGTCCTCTCAGCCGGCTTCCGCTTCTGACAAAGAGCCGGATCCAAGATTTAGCGCCACCGAAGGTCTATATCCGATTGACGATATAGCTTTCGGTGGCGTCGTTGCGTGGGCGTATGACACAAGGATTGCCGAACACCACAGAGTGCGGGGGCACATCTGTGTTGACATACGAATTTGGAGCGATGAGCACATCGTCGCCGATGTTGATATTGCCCACCACTGTAGCATTGACGCCTATCCATACGGCATCACCGATGGTAGGTGCACCGACGCGGCGGCCGCGATTCTCCATCCCGATGGTGACGCCCTTGTGCAGATTGCAGTTGCGGCCTATCACCGCACGCGGATGCACCGTGATACAGAATGGATGCACGATAGCCAGCCCGGGGCCGATGGTGGCCTGGGATGAAATTTCACACTT
>CANSGE010000207.1 GCA_947646295.1 uncultured Bacteroidales bacterium | reverse complement strand
GGTCATGTTGTAGACTCCGTCAAAAGCCGGCATATATCTGAAAACTGGAGCCCACAGCTCGAAGTCAGCGGAGGCCGTCCGACCCGCTGCGGTATAGCGGTCGGAGTAGGGCTGCGACCATAGGGCCGAGAATTGCGGATAGAAATCGTAGGCCAAGGACGGCAGAGAGCCGTACCATGCCGTAGACTGCAATGCATCCAGAGCATGATTGTACATTGTGGCTACGAGTGCGCCGTCGAGAGGCGAGCCGTCGGCCGTGGCAAGATGCAGTGTGAGTGTCTCCCGGCTGCCTGGCACGATATTGTCGCGCCAGGTCTCGATCCGGAGCGTGACGGGGTTCTCCCTGGTCTTGGATATGGCAATCTCAGCGTTGAACGTCTTCGAAGCACGGCATGAGGCTATGAGCAGCTTGGCGGCCTCGGCGTCGGCCGGGAATTTTACTTCGACAGTATTGAAACCGGCATGGAGCTGCTGCATCGATTTGCGGATGATGCCTTTTTCGGTAAACAATACATTATATATATATGTATCTGCCGGTACGCCGATCTTCACAGCCACGGTCTCGCCCGGAGCGGCTTCGAATGCTTTGACCAGGATGATCCAATCGCAGCCAGCCGGCACTTCATCGGCGCGCATGCTGTAGATAGTGATCTTGGGCGATACCTGCAGCGTCTGGCAAAGCGCAGAGTCGGCAGGGATGACGGTAAGAGTATAAATGCCGGCCGGGATATCGCGGCGTCCGAGCGAGAGTCCGGCGGAGTCAAGCTCAGCCTCACCGCTCAGCTGACGGGTGCCATCGGTAAGCGTCCAGCGCACAGGCAGTCGCACGGCCTGGCCGTCAGCGGCATACGCCTTGACATCAAGCGCAGCGAGATCATCGATATTGACCGGTGTATCAGCGATATTAGCGCGGAGTATGTATTTGGTGCCGGTAGTGAATGAGCACTCCGACTGAGCTGTTTCGGCAGCTGCATCGGTGACAAGGATACGGCACACATAATCCGTGCCGGAGGTAAGATCGCCGGCCGGTATTGTGACTGTGAATGAGCCATCAGCCCCCGTAAGGCCATCGACGGTAACGACGGGAGTGTTACCGGCAATCATTCGCCACCATCGCGGACGCTCACTTACAGCCGCCGCAACTTTGGCTCCCGCCACAGGCATGCCGCTGTAGGTAGTGGCACGGCCGGTGATAGTGACTGTGCCATCTGTGTCACGCGAGGCCTTGGCATCGGTCACCTCAAAGACGGGCGCTTTGAAGTCGCTCACCATGAAGCGTGTGCTCATCACGGCATCGGAGCCTTCGTAGGTACGGAGGCTGAAACGGCCTGAAAGACGATCGGCCGGTATGCCGAATGAGCCGTATGCGCGGCCATATTCATCCGTGGTGACAGCGAGGGTGTCCACCGGCTGCCCGTTGGCGTCGTACATCACCACGCGCATGTCGCGATGTGCTGCGAGAGTGCGCCGCGACTTTTTGGTATCAAGCGTCACGGCAGTGAACGACCATGCGACATCATCACCGGGGCGGTAAATCGGACGGTCGAGATAAAAAGTACCTGTGGTATAGGGACGCACTTCTGCATCTTCATTGTAGCGGCCGAAATATATGGTGGTGCGTTTGCCGAAATCGTATGTACGGCCTGCCACTACAGCGCTCACATCATAGCCCGACCAATCATCGGATGTACCTGAGGGGCGCCCGAAGGTGGTGAACCCGTCGGCCGCCGTCTTGCCTGCCGACACACTCTTGCCTCCGCGGCGGCCGGAGAGCACAATATCAGCTCCGGCCACGGGGGCTCCCGTGGTGAGATCGGCCAGTGACAGTGCATAATTATTATTGTGGCCGAATACTATAGGCGCATAAGGGGTGACGAGCAAGGGAGCATTAGAGTCGGAAGTCTTGCGGGTCTTACCGTCGACCATCGCATAAATCATGTAGCATCCGGGATTGTCGAGCGTCAGATGTATGGTATCCACACGCTGATACTGATCGCCGGAAGCTTCGATGGTGATTTCGCCGACTTTGGATGACGTCCCGCTCCCCGCGGAAGACTGACGATACACGGCGATGCCTGCCTGACGGGCGTAACTGTGGTTGACCACCACCGGAATAGTCTCACCCGGCACAGCGAGAGTGGAGAAAGTCACCGAGGCTGTGGGGAGAGTGAGATTGGTGAGACGGGCTCGCAGGGCCCCGGTGAGCCGGTTGGGCTGATTGGCGTCCAGATAGCTGCGCAGCAGGCGCACCTGTGTGGTATCAGCGACATCCGTCATATTATATAGTATGTAGGCCGCCGATTCGCCCTGAGGCTGCTCGCGGTATATCTTCAGCAGATAGTCGGGCGAGGGGGACGCTCCTACGGCCGCCACACTGTAGCTCACACTGCCGGGGCTGTACATACCCATCATGTCCTTGTAGAGGGCGCGGGCCTTGTCGTCCTGGCCGAGCATGCGGTAGATGGTCGCGCCCTGACTTACGACAAAATCATAAATCGCGGGGTAGAACCGCAGGGTAGTGGCATCGGCCGACACCACTTTTTCATATTGCGACAGCGGATTGCGCCACTCTTTCGATACCATCGACACGGCGGTATTTATAAGCGAGTCGCAGGCCGAGCGAAACTGATCGGCGCTCCAGAGCTGCACATCGGCGGGGAGAGGGAGCGCCGGGGCATCCACATTATTATATTTATAGGAATTTTCCTGATATATACCTGCGAGCGTGCGTGCGGCGTAGAGTGAAAGCAGTCCGCTCACCACGGGCGAGGTCTCCTCGCGGGCGAGTTTTTCGATACGGGCGGGGAAGGTGTAAACTGAGTCGGGGGTGACACTCTGCGTGGCACACAGTATCTGCATGAGTGCCTGCATGCGGTCAATGCCGGTAGAGGTGTTGAGCACTCTCTCGGCTCCGGCTATCACATCGCGTGGTTTCGCGAAATCCGGCTCGAGAGGCAGCTGCGCGCCTGCCGTGGTAGCGGTGGCCGCCAGTATAGTACTCGTCAAGATTGATTTGAGTTTCATCGGTTTTTTATATTAGATATGTAGTTTTGACTGCAATTTAGCGAAAAAGTTTAGAAAAAACGGTTCTACAACCGATAATAGTTGTAAAACCGTCGAAAAATCATTCTTTTTCAGGAGAGAAGAGAATGAGTTCCACATTTCAGAAGTTGCTCACACAAGCTCTCATTTAGCGGGTGTGACTATACTGTTGTATATTACGGATTGTGCACCGTTGGCCGATGTGATAGCATCCTGCACCATCGAGGCGGCTTTGCCGATGAAGCCTGTATAGACATTTTCGGGAGAGCCTTCCTTGACGGCTGCGATGTTTGACTCCACACCGCTGAGGTCGACATCGACTCTGGGAGCGGTCTCGATCTTGTCGATGAGGGCTATTTTCTCGTCGGGAGTGGCATCGGATTCCACAATCTGTTTTTTCAGTGCATCATTCTGTTTGGAGATGAATTTCGACCACTCTGTAGATACGTTTTCGACTACAGCCTTGATTTCGGATGTAAGGCGGTTGCCAGCTTCATTGTACTGGGCCTGCTTGATATCCATTTTGCCATGTACGTAGAGATAGCCCGCCGTAAGCAGGGAGGCGCATCCGGTGATGACTA
>CANSGE010000206.1 GCA_947646295.1 uncultured Bacteroidales bacterium | reverse complement strand
CACCCATCTCCGAATAGTGGCGGAAGAAGCCGTCGATGAACTCGCGGGCGCCTTCGTGCTCGGCCACTGCCCAGCTGAACCACAGATCGTCGGCCGACGGATTCAACACCTGGTCGCTGCCGTTGTAGAGCAGCTGGCCGAAGGTCTTTTCGGTGCCTTCGATCATAGTGGATGTGGGGCCATGGAGCCACAGGGGGTTGTCATATACACCGAGGCGCAATCCTTTTGCCTTGCATTTGTCGGCAAGTTCCTTGAGCGACATCGAGCCATAGTGGGTCATGTAGCCGGAAGCATCGTTGGCGAGCATGGGGATGAAGCCGTCGGTGCAGATCATGTCGTAGCCATAGGGCTTGAGATTTGTGGCTACCCAATCGATGATTTCATCCCATTGCTGCGGAGTGAAATCCATCTGGGAGTTGTCAACACCGGCCTGCTCCTGCGCATAGCAGTATTCGTAGATGCTCCAGTAGAGCGGTGCCTTATATGTATGTATGCCCTCGATCACGGGGAGGTCGGGAAGTTCGTATTTCGGGGGACGACGCATTTCGATCTCATCGGTGCAGGCACTGAGCAATGTACCTGCGGCAAGCGCCGCGCCAAGTATCATTTTGTTTTTCATAATTTAACAGCTGTGATTGTCCAGTTTTTAAGGTTGAAAGTGATGCGGTAGCGGCCTGCGGTCTCCACAGTCCATTTGTCATCGGGATCGGTGGTGTATACAAAGTCGTCGTGTTCGACTCCGGTAGCGCCGATCTTACATCCGCCGTGCGAGGGGCGGAGGAAGGGGCAGGAGAATGTACCGTCGGGCACGAGGCATGCCTTCATGTCGCCCGTGGTGAGCTCGCCCTCCCAGGTGAAGATATAATCCTCAGTGGAGGTGAAGGCTGTAGCGTCGTCCATGCTCCATCCGCCGGGAGTGGCATCGCCGATCATATAGAGGGTCGAGGTCTCGAGGGGGGCTTTTTCAGAGGGATCGGTCGGTTGCGACGGCTCGACAGGAGTGTTGCCTCCGTCGAGCTTGGTCACAGAAATTGTCCAGTTTTCGAGATCGAACACGATCTTGTATTCACCGGCTTCCTGCACGCTCCATTGGTCATCAGGAGCGGTAGTGAATACGAAGTCGCGGCTTTCGACACCTGATGCATCAATCTTGCAGCCGCCGAATTCCGGACGGATGAAGGGGCATGAGAAGGTGCCGTCCTGCACGAGACAGGCTTTCATGGAGCCGGGCACGAGTTCGCCCTGCCATGAGAAGAGGTATTTGTTGGAGGCATCGGCTGTGAATGCTGTGGCATCGTCCATGCTCCAGCCGCCGGGTGTGGCATCGCCTATCATGAAGAGGGTCTCGGTCTCGATGGGATTCTTCTCCACAACGTGCTCTTCGAGGAAAGTTGCTGAGATGGTCCAGTTCTCGAGGTCGAAAATGAGCTCATATGTACCGGCCACGCCTACTTTCCACTTATTGTCGGGGTTGGCGCTGTAGATAAAACCGGGTGCTTCGACACCGTCCTTATTGATGGCGCAACCATCGGAAGCCGGGCGGATGAATGATACATCCCAGCTGCCGGGAGTGAGACAGCACTTGAGTTCACCGAGGTTGAGCAGGCCATTGTATTTGAATGTGTATTGACCGGTCTTTTCGAGTGCGTAGGGAGCGTCTATATTCCAGCCGGCGGGAGTGGCATCCCCCACCATATAGAGTACTTCGGTCTTGATAGGCTCGATTTCCACAGCGGGGGGAGCGCTCATGAAGCGTGTGCTGTACGTCCAGTCGCGAAGATTGAAAGTGAGGGTGTACACACCGGGCTCTGTGACTTTCCATTTGTCGTCGGGATCGCCTGCGTGCATTTTGAAAGTAGCGTCGGTGATGTCGGCCGAAGAGATTTCCAATCCGGCTGTCTCCGGACGGATGAAAGCCGCGTCGAAGCTGCCTGTGGTGAGACAGAGCTTCAGCTCACCGCTATTGAGTGTGCCCTGCCATGCGAATACGAGAGGGTCTTCATCGGACGCGGTGAATTCCGTGGGCGTGTCGATGCTCCAGCCGGTTGGGGTGGCATCGCCACACATATATAATGTGGAGGTCTTGATGGGCAGATTACCTTCGATGATGATGAGGTCCTTCTCATCCTCGCAGCCGGTAAGCGATGCTGTGAGTGCCAATCCGGCTACTGCTGCGAAAAAATATTTGGTTTTCATGTTTCTTAGGCGATAAGATTAATTGCTGTAACCGGGATTCTGTACAAGTTTGGGATTTGCGTTGAGAATGGGTCGCATGATGGGGAAAATCTCGGTATTGCGGTTTGCATCGGGTGTTTTGTCCCACCATGTACCGCTGCAGAATTTATCGAAGCGGATGAGGTCGATGCGGCGGCGGCTTTCGGCGAAGAATTCGCGTCCCCATTCGTCGAGCATTTCCTTTTCGTCGAGCACGGCTTTGCCCTCGGGAGCATAGAGCACGTCTTCGAGATTTTCGGCTGGATAGTTGCGGCGGCGAACGCTGTTGAGCAGCTTGGCAGCCTCGCTTTTCTTACCGGAGCGGAGTTTACACTCGGCGAGTGAGTAGATGATCTCGGGGAGACGGATTTCGGTGTAGTCGCTTTCCATCTGATGAGCATCATCATCGCTGTAGAAGGGATATTTTGCAAAATGCCATCCTGAATTATGGTCGCCAGTGGTGAGATTGCTGGTCTTGTCGGCAGGCCATTTGTCGGGAGCGAGGCTGAGGAAACGGCCCACGGCGTCGCGGATGTAGAGTTCGTAAGGCTGTTCGGGCGCCATCACGCGCTTCTTCTGGCCATCGTCTTCATCAGTATATTCAAGATAGCCGTAGAGGAACATACCCTCGCGGCGGCTGTTGCCGAGATTGCGGTAGAGTTTCAGGCGCTCGTCGCCCTCGTATTTGCGGAAGTTCTGTACGGGCATACCGAGCTCATATGTATAGAGGTTGCCGTCGAGATCGTAGCTGGGCGATGCGGCATATTTGGTATTGTGGTCGCCGGCCTTTGCCTTGCGGTCGCCGAAGTAGTAGCGTGCACGGGCGGGCACTGTCCACCAATAGGTATCACCCTGATAGTGCCAGTAAGAGTAGCCTTGCGAGCCGGGGAAACCGAATATCACTTCGTCGCATTCGTTGTTGTCCCAGTCGAATGCCGCATCCCAGCGGTCGGCCACAGCATAAGCGCCGTAAACGCCATCGAGGATGTCCTGAGCCACTTTTTCGCAGTCGGAGTAGTGTTCTTCGCCGATATACACCTCGGCGTTGAGATAGAGACGCACGAGCAATGAAGCGGCGGCGGCCTGAGTCCACTGTCCCTGGATGAGGGCGCCCGATCCGAGGGTTTCCTTGCGGGTGAGGAGCTGCATGCAGTCTTTCAGCTCGCTCTCGATGTAGTCATATATGACACGCGGTTCGACCTGGGTCTCGGTGTTAAGTGATACATCGTTGTAGCTCACAGCGAGGGGGACATTGCGGAATGCGTCGAGCAGACGGATATAGAACCATGCGCGGAGGGCGCGGCACTGGGCGGCAAGATTGTCGAACTCGGGCTGTGAGAAGCCGAATTTCTCGGGATCGAGTTTCGCGAGGTCTTCGATCACGTAGTTGCACTGCATGATGCCCTGGAAACAGCCGTTCCATTCGGTCT
>CANSGE010000205.1 GCA_947646295.1 uncultured Bacteroidales bacterium | reverse complement strand
GTGAACGCTCTCTCGAGTCATTTCGAGATACGCGCCATACGCGATGGTCAGTGCAAGACGGCACGGTTTGAATGCGGCGTGCTCGTCGAGGAGACCGATGTGCTCCCCACCGACGAGCCCAACGGCACTTTTGTCCGTTTTGTCCCCGACGATTCGATATTCAAGAATTTCGCCTATCATAATGACATCGTAGAGCCACTCCTCAAAAATTACACCTATCTCAACACCGGACTGGCAATCATATTCAACGGACACCGCTTCGCATCAAAGCACGGATTGCTCGACCTGCTCTCCAACAGGATGACCCTTGAGCCACTCTACCCCATCATACACCTCAAAGGCGACGATATCGAGGTGGCCATCACTCATGCCAACCAATACGGTGAGGAGTACTACTCATTCGTCAACGGCCAGTACACCACACAAGGCGGCACGCACCAGACGGCATTCAAGGAAGCCGTTTCGCGCACTTTCAAGGAATATTTCGGCAAAGGCTTCGATTATCCCGATATACGCAACGGTATGATCGCCGCCATCGCCATCAAGGTCGAGGAACCGCAGTTTGAGTCGCAGACCAAAATCAAGCTCGGCTCACGTGAGATGGGCCCCGACGGACCCACGGTGGCAAAGTTCATCGGTGATTTCATCAAGAAAGAACTTGACAACTATCTCCACCGCAACCTCGAGGTAGCCGACGTAATCCTGAAAAAAATTCAGGAAAGCGAACGCAACCGCAAAGCCATGGCTGCCGTATCCAAGCAGGCTCGCGAAAAGGCCAAGAAAGTCAATCTCCACAACCGCAAGCTTATCGACTGCAACGTGCACCTCAATGACACCCGCGGCGACGAACAGAAACGTCTCGCATCGAGCATATTCCTCACCGAGGGTGATTCGGCCGGCGGCTCCATCACAAAAATCCGTGAAGTCGACACCCAGGCCGTCTTCATGCTACGCGGCAAACCACTGAACACCTATGGCGTCACTCAGCGCGTGCTGTACGAGAACGAAGAGTTCAATCTCCTGCAAGCCGCCCTCAACATCGAGGACGGTCTGGACGGACTCCGGTACAACAATGTCATCATAGCCACCGATGCCGACGTCGACGGTATGCACATACGCCTGCTCCTCATCACATTTTTCCTGCAATTTTTCCCCGACCTCATCAAAAAAGGCCATGTATACGTACTGCAGACGCCCCTCTTCCGTGTGCGCAACAAACTTACGTCAAAGCGCAACGGCAAACGCAAAAAAGATGACGCCGATGACGATACAATCTATTGCTATTCCGACGAGGAACGCATAAAAGCTATCGAAAAGATGGGAGCCAACGCCGAAATCACACGATTCAAAGGTCTCGGCGAAATCTCCCCCGACGAGTTCCGTGGATTCATCGGCCCCGACATGCGGCTCGACCGTGTCACCCTGCGCAAAGAGGATGGTGTGGATGCTCTGCTCGAATTTTACATGGGGAAAAACACCATGGAACGCCAGAATTTCATCATTGACAATCTTGTAATCGAGGATGACTCCCAAATCTCATGACACCATGCCTCGGGTCGCACTCTTCGCCGGCTCGTTCCACCCTTTCACCATAGGCCATGCCTCCGTAGTGGAGCGCGCACTGCCACTTTTCGATAAAATCATCATAGGCATCGGCATCAACGCTGCCAAGAGCGCCCCCGACGATATCCACGACCGCCTCAGTGCGATCAGGGAGGTATTTGCACATGAGCCGCGGGTGGAAGTGGCCGCCTACGAAGGCCTCACCGTCGATGCCGCCGCCGGTTTTGGTGCCCGCTGGTTGCTGCGCGGCGTCCGATCCGTCAAGGATTTCGAGTACGAACGCGATTTAGCCGACATCAACCGTAAACTATCCGGCCTCGAAACCATTATAATATATACATTGCCCGAACACGCGGCCATTTCGTCGAGTGTCGTGCGTGAGCTCGCCGCCTATGGCCGCGACATCACTGATTTTCTACCTCACAAGCACACATTATGAGAAAATTATTCATCTTAGCAGGACTCATTCTCACTCTCACAGGCGCTGCTATCGGCCGCGCCCAGCGGCAGATGCCCGAATTTACACCCGACCAGAAACTGCGGCTCGCCGCCGCCGTCATCGAAAATTATTACGTCGAGGAAGTCAATTCCGACACTATCGTCGATGAAGCCATCATAGCCATGCTGCGCACTCTCGACCCGCACTCGGCATATTCGACCCCTGACGAGACAAAGGAACTCAATCAGCCGCTCGAAGGTAAATTCAGCGGCATAGGCATACAATTCAATATGGTCGAAGACACCGTATACGTGATCCAGACCACATCCGGAGGCCCGTCGGAAAAAGTAGGTATCCGCCCGGGCGACCGCATCATCAGCGCCAACGACACCGTGATCGCCGGTAAGAAAATGCAGAACAGCGGCATCATCAAAGTGCTCCGCGGTCCCAAAGGCTCGCGTGTCGACCTCAAAGTGAAGCGCGCCGGAGAGCCGCAGCTGCTCGACTTCATCCTTACCCGCGACGATATACCTATCTACAGTGTCGACGCCGCATATATGGTCAACGACTCCATCGGCTACGTATCCGTGACACGCTTCGCCGAAAGCACCGACCGCGAGGTGCGACAAGCAGCCGACTCACTCGCCCGCGTAGGCATGCGTCATCTCATACTCGATCTCGGCAACAATGGCGGCGGATATCTCGGATCAGCCGTCGAGCTGGCTGAAGAATTCCTACAGAAAGGCGACCCTATCGTATTCACAAAGGGCCTCAACACACCCCCGAGCTATTTCAACGCCGAACGCACCGGCACCATCCCTGTCGACCGCCTCGTCATCATGGTCGACCAATATTCTGCCTCCGCCGCTGAAATTCTCTCGGGCGCTATACAGGAAAACGACCGCGGACTCATCGTCGGTCGCCGCACATTCGGCAAAGGTCTCGTGCAGCGTCCCTTCCCTTTCCCCGACGGCTCCATGATACGCCTCACCACATCGCGCTACTACACTCCGTCAGGACGTTGCATACAGAAGCCCTACGAAAAAGGCAAAGGCGAAGAGTATCAGCTCGATATGCTCAACCGATACAATAGCGGCGAGCTATGGCACCGCGACAGCATACATCTCGATACCAC
Organism: uncultured Bacteroidales bacterium; assembly: GCA_947646295.1. Lineage (GTDB taxonomy): Bacteria > Bacteroidota > Bacteroidia > Bacteroidales > Muribaculaceae > CAG-873. Next base: position 540 of record CANSGE010000205.1, on the reverse strand, counting down.
CCAGGCCTACAAGACCTTGCGCAACGGTCGCACAATATATGGCGGTGGCGGCATCATGCCCGACGTCTTCGTGCCGGCCGATACCTCCAACTATTCCGCATACTACCGTGACCTTGTGGCAAAGGGCGTCATCATCAAATACACCCTCAACTACATCGACACCAACCGCAAAGCGCTTCTCAAGGCATACCCCACCGAGGAAGCATTCGCCGAGCGCTTCGAGCCCACCCAGGAGATCATCGACGGTCTTATCGCGGCAGGCAATGAGGCCGGTGTGGAGTTCAAGCAGGAGAGCTGGGACACCTCGCACACCCTCATCCTCGCTGTACTCAAGGGGTTGATGATCCGCGACCTGTACGAAAACGGCATATACGTGCGGGCCACCAATCCGCTGAGCAATGACTTCAACGAAGCGCTCCGCCTCATATCCGACCCCGCACGCTACGCACGCATCCTGCGCGGCGAGAGCGACGAACAGTAATATCTCACACCACTAAAAACGCGTCGGGCGCACCTAAGCAGGTGCGCCCGACGGCGTTT
>CANSGE010000204.1 GCA_947646295.1 uncultured Bacteroidales bacterium | reverse complement strand
GTATTTCTTTTCCTCGCATATCCTGCCCAGATGTCAGGCGACAAGGTATTCGTCCCCACCGGCAAAGTGTTCGGATTTGGCCCGGAGGCTCCCGACGCATTCACCTGCGCCACTCCCTTAGGGCAGATTGCCACCGGCACAGGTAATTCAATCGCTCTCACTGGCGTCGATGGTACAGCTATTTCATGGTGGGATGCTTTCGTAGGTCTCATTCCGGGATCGTTCGGCGAGACATCGGTGATATGCATCCTTATCGGGGCCGCTATCTTGATTTTGTCAGGCATCGGTTCTTGGAAAATCATGCTGTCGGGACTTATCGGTGCATTGGCAATGGGCTGGCTCGCTCACGCATGCTCGACACCTACCTACCCCGCGTCCTTCCTCTCACCGGTCGAACAACTTTTCTTCGGCGGATTCCTCTTTGCTATAGTCTTCATGGCTACCGATCCCGTGACAGCCGCACGCACCGAGACCGGGAAATGGATCTACGGTTTTCTTATCGGCGTGATGGCAATCGTCATCCGTACATACAACAACGGCTACCCCGAGGGTGCTATGTTTGCAGTACTGCTGCTCAATGCTCTCGCACCGCTCATTGACTGGTGCGTGGTCAACGCCAATATCCGCCGCCGTCGTGCACGTCTAATCAATAAGTCACAATCATGAACAAGCAAAGCAACGTCTATACAGTCATTTATATCATAGTACTGGTTGTGGTGGTGGGCACAGCCCTGGCATTTACGTCAATGAGTCTGAAAGACAAGCAGAATGCCAACATCATGGCCGACCAGATGCGTCAGATACTTGCTTCGGTGCATATCGCGCCTGAGAGCGACGACGTGATAGCTCAATTCGATAAATACATCACTCGCCAATTCACCGTCAACACTAAAGGTGAGGAGACAAGCACCGACGCACTCGACGTAAATATGGCCGAGCAAGTCAAGCTTCCCGCTGATGAGCGCAGCCTTCCCGTATATGTATGTACACTCGGCGATGGCTCCACAAAATATATCTTACCCGTATACGGTGCCGGACTCTGGGGGCCGATATGGGGATATGTCGCACTGGATGCCGACGGATCGACCATCTATGGCGCATACTTCGCTCATCAGGGAGAGACTCCCGGACTTGGCGCCGAAATCGAGAAACCGGCGTTCTGCGACCAGTTCATTGGCAAAAAAATGTATAAGAACGACCATTTCCAGCCGGTGACTGTCGTCAAGAAAGGTCAGGTACCTCAAGGCGATGAAGATTACGTCGATGGTGTCTCAGGTGGCACAATCACATCAAAAGGTGTCGCCGCAATGCTCGACGATTGCCTCACTCCTTATGCCAACTTCTTAAATAATATCCGTTAAAATGGCTGATAAAGTAAACAACAAATCGGTGTTTTTCAACCCGTTTTCGAAAAACAATCCGGTAATCGTGCAGATCCTCGGCATCTGCTCCGTGCTCGCCGTCACGGCCAAACTTGAGCCGGCCATCGTAATGGGGTTATCGGTGATTGCCGTGCTCGCTTTCAGCAACGTGATCATCTCCCTGCTGCGCAATACCATACCCAATTCCATCCGTATCATTGTACAGCTCGTCGTAGTTGCCGGCCTGGTAATCATTGTCAGTGAATTGCTCAAGGCATATGCCTACGCCGTAAGCGTGCAGCTATCGGTGTTCATCGGCCTGATAATCACCAACTGTATTCTCATGGGCCGTCTGGAGGCATTCGCTATGGCTAACAAGCCTTGGCCTTCATTCCTCGATGGCATCGGCAACGGCATCGGATATGCGATCATTCTCGTAATTGTGGGGTTCTTCCGCGAGCTTCTCGGCTCCGGCACTCTTTTCGGATTCCAAATCGTTCCGCAAGCCGCCTACGAAGCCGGATACGTCAACAACGGCCTGATGATCCTGCCCCCGATGGCCCTCATCGTCGTAGCTTGTATCATTTGGATACACCGTTCTATTAACAAAGACCTTCAGGAAGATTAGCAAAAATGGAAAATATCAATATATTCATACGGTCGATTTTTATCGACAACATGATTTTCGCCTACTTCTTGGGCATGTGCTCATTTCTGGCGGTCAGCAAAAATGTCAAGACGGCTTTCGGGCTCGGTGTTGCGGTCACCTTCATGCTCGTCATCACCTTGCCTATCAACTATCTGCTCAATACCTATGTGCTGCAGCCCGGCGCTCTCAGCTGGCTCGGCACCGAATACGCCGACGTGGACCTCAGCTTCCTGTCGCTCATCCTTTTCATAGCTGTGATAGCATCCATGACGCAGCTCGTAGAGATGGCAGTCGAGAAGTTCAGTCCGTCGCTTTATGCTTCGCTCGGTATCTTCCTACCGCTCATCGCTGTCAATTGCGCCATCCTCGGCGGCTCACTTTTCATGCAGCAGCGAGATTTCACCTCCGTGACCACAGCGATATGCGCCGGTGGCGGATGGGGACTCGGCTGGCTACTGGCCATCACAGCTGTGGCCGCTATCCGCGAACGCGTCGCTGCTTACTCCAAGGTACCTAAGCCCTTGCGCGGCGTGGGCATCACATTCATAATCACCGCCCTGATGGGTATAGCTTTCATGAGCTTCCTTGGCATAAAATTATGATTACGGCAATGATTACATCATACATATACGCATCACTTATGTCGGCCACAGTCTTTGCCGGCGTAGGCATCTTCCTGCTTATCACACTCCTGCTTGTGGCGATTCTGCTCATCGCCAAGCGCTTCCTCGTACACTCAGGCAACGTCGATATAAACATCAATTCGCAGCGCACCATCCAGGCTCCCGCCGGAGGATCATTACTCTCCACGATGGCTACCTGCAATGTATTCCTCCCATCGGCTTGCGGCGGTAAAGGCTCATGCGGCCAATGCCGTGTGCAGGTGCTCGACGGTGGCGGCGAGCTGCTGCCCACCGAGGCCGTGCATCTCTCCCGCAAAGAGGTCAAGGATCACTGGCGCCTCGCATGCCAGGTGAAAGTGAAGGAAAATATGAATATCCACGTCGACGAATCAGCTCTCGACGTCAAAGAATACGAATGTACCGTCGTATCCAATAAAAACGTCGCTACATTCATCAAGGAATTCATTGTAGCCCTCCCTCCGGGCGAACACATGAACTTCATCCCCGGCTCTTACGCCCAGATCAAGATTCCTGCATTCAAAGACATCGACTACGATAAAGACATTGATAAAGCTCTCATCGGACCGGAATACCTGCCGGCATGGGAAAAATTCGGTCTCTTTTCGCTGCACTGCACCAATCCTGAACCCACCGTGCGCGCCTATTCGATGGCCAACTACCCCGCCGAGGGCGATCGTTTCATGCTAACAGTACGCATCGCCACTCCTCCCTTCAAACCGAAACCTCAAGTCGGTTTCCAGGATCTCAATCCCGGCATAGCATCAAGCTATATCTTCACCCTCAAGCCCGGCGACAAAGTAGTGATGAGCGGACCTTACGGAGATTTCCATCCCATTTTCGACTCAAAGAATGAAATGATGTGGATCGGCGGTGGCGCCGGCATGGCTCCCCTCCGCGCCCAGATCATGCATATGACCAAGACGCTCAAGACCACCGACCGTGTCATGAACTATTTCTACGGCGCACGCGCCCTCAACGAAGTGTTCTACCTCGACGACTTCCTCCAGCTCGAGAAGGAATTCCCCAACTTC
>CANSGE010000203.1 GCA_947646295.1 uncultured Bacteroidales bacterium | reverse complement strand
CGTGGAAAGACGTGGCTTACCAGCCAGGGTAGATTGCGCTCCCGGAGATACTATGTAGTCAATCTTGATGGGCACGAGCACACCCGGGTTGGTCGTATATGCAAGATTTATCGTATCGGGTGAAACCACTATAATATTGGCTCCATCGAACCGCTGACGCACGAGAGCCTTCAGATCGGCATCTGACAATCGCATCGACGACCTTTGCCGATAAGCCCTGAAGTCGATATCGAGGACCGGCACTTTGCCCCAATTGAGTTTCATCAGCTGCGAGCCATGGGCGCGCAAGCTCACGGTGAGATTGTCAGGTATGGCAGTGATAATTGTGACGGTATCCGGGACATTTGTAACTCTGACGGGCATGCGCACGTCGCATTGGTCTTCCTCATTGAGAGCCATTACCCACCAGAGAAAAGTAGCTACAGCTAAAAATGCCGCGAATACCAAAAGATTATGGCCACGTTGAGATTTCAACGCAGCCAATATATCTTCAGGGAATTTCTTGAAGCCCATGTGAGGGACTTACTTGGTCTGTTGATTCTGCTGAGCGTCCTGCGCTGCGTCGGCAGCTGAAGGATAAACGGAACCTTTATCGATATTGATACGCACGCCATTGGCCACTTCCACTTCGAAAGTATTGTCATTGACTCGGGTGATAGTGCCATGGATGCCACCGGCGCTCACGATCTTATCGCCTTTGCCAAGGCCTTCGCGGAATTTTTTGATTTCTTTCTGGCGTTTTTGCTGCGGACGTATCATGAAAAGCCAAAATACGACGAGCAGAAGCACAATCATGATGATGCTGCCGAACGGGCTGCCCTGGGGCGCATCCTGCAATGGAATAAAGTTTAAAGTCATAGTATTTGATTTCTAAATTAATCTTTGATTATTTCTCCGGCTTGGGCTGTACGGTGAACGGCTTCAGCACCACTCCATCTTCGACAAGACGGGAGATCACTGAATACAGCAGGCCATTGATGAACTGACCCGAGCGACGGGTTGAATAATCGTTGGCTATTTCGATGTATTCATTCAATGTCACGGGAATCGGGATATTGGGGAAGTTGATGATCTCGGCAATCGCGGCCAACATCACGACGATGTCCATGAAAGCGAGGCGGTCAGGATCCCATCCCTGGCTGATATAGTTGTCGATGTATTCGCGATACTTCTCGCGATTGTCCACAGCGTAGGTGAAGAGCTTGGCGCCGAATTCGGCATCCTCGTCATCTTTGAACTGCGGTAAAAATTCCAGAGGAGCCTCATCGGCTTCGCCGGCAAAACGTCGAAGTGTCTTAAGCACGAAAGTGCCGACTACGCTGATGTCATCATTCCAGAAGATCGACTTTGACTCCATCGCTTCAGCAAAGCTGTCGGCGGGCAGTATGATATTGCGCATCACCGTGCGCCAGAATTCGGCATCTACAGCCCGTGACTTATCCTCATTAGCTGTATATTCCTCATAATACTGGGATGCGACAATCGAATCAAGCAAGCTTGAGAGCAATGCCGGCTGGTCAACCCAATTGAATGTCGGATTTTTGCGGTATTCCTGCAAAGTGGGGTCCTCCTCCAGCATGCGCACGAGAGCATTGTCTACAAAACGCATATTGGGATTGAGATCCTCATTCTTGGCGAGATATTTTGATTTCGCCGCCTCATAGCGCATATTCTGCTCCTGAGCGAGGTCGAGGATCAAGGCGAAGAGCGAATAATACAATTCGTAGGCTTTGTCGAGAGATGCTTTGAGGTCGCTTTTCGCTTTTGCATACATTGCCAGCGAATCATTGTACGACTCAAGCGTGTTGACAGCCTCCTGGATACCCCGATTCCAACCGGCGAGCGAGAATTCGGGAGATTTGCGCATGATTTCAGTCAGCTCTTTATCCTTTAAGATAAGGGTATCGAGTTCCACCACCCAGAATTTCACATCATCGTCAAGCGAGCGCGAGCGCTTTTTGGAATAATCCTGAAAAGCGGCCGACGCAGTGATTTTATCCGACAGCTTCTGAAGATATGGTCCGAAAAGATTGAGATGGGCAGCGTTTTTAGCAGTGATACCGCGCAGAGTGGCATTATCAGCCAATGCTCGGCCGACACGGTTTGTACGCAAATATTTATTCACGTCAATGGCCGGAATCTGTCTGTCAGGATTTGACACCCGGATACCGGAGAGTTCCTGGATAAGCATCAGCATATCCAGATAAACCGCATAGCTGAAATTCCTGTCTCGGCTTGTCCCCTGGGGTCCACGAATTATCTGAAATTCACTACGGGAGAGGAGGTATGAGTAAAGGATCTGTACAACTTTTATCCTTATAAGAGCACGGTTTATCATCGTCTAAGTAGTTTTTATCGCAGCAAAGTTACAAAAAACTCCCAATTCAGCCAAAAAGCATGCGGCAATTTGTCAGTAATTCCGCGAAAACTACTCCTGCTTTTCGGCAAGCGGATTCCACCCCTGAGCCTTCAGAGGTATTTCGCCTCCGTCGCGTGTTATCATGGCACAGCCGAGTGATTCCTCCGTCACGTAGCCTATCACTTTGATATCCTTGAGTTTTGAGATTTCATCGTGAGCCGTGAGAGGCACAGTGAAAAGCAGTTCATAGTCTTCGCCGCCGTTGAGAGCTGCGGTGACGAGATTCATATTCAGCTCTTCAGCCATGACAGCCGTCTGATAGTCGATCGGTATGCGGTCTTCATACACGCGGCAGCCGGTGTGGCTCTGCTTGCATATATGCATCAGTTCCGACGACAGACCGTCGCTTACGTCCATCATTGCCGTAGGCTTGATACCTGCCTTTGCAAGCTCCTCCACGATATCACGGCGAGCTTCGGGTTTGAGCTGGCGTTCTATCAGATATTCCTTCCCTGCGAAATCAGGTTGAAAGTCTTTCATGCCGGCCGAAGCTACCTTTTCTCTCTCGAGCAGCTGCAGGCCCATGTATGAAGCGCCGAGGTCACCGCTTACGCAGATGAGGTCGGTGGGTTTCGCACCGTCACGGTAGACGATGTCGGAGCGGCGCGCATCGCCGAGGCAAGTGATAGAAATCACAAGCCCCTGATGCGACGCTGATGTGTCACCGCCCACGAGATCCACGCCATAGCGCTCGCAGGCAAGCCGGATGCCGCTGAAGAGTTCTTCGATGTGCTCCACTTCAAAGCGGCGCGAGATGCCGAGCGATACGGTGATCTGACGCGGCGTGCCGTTCATTGCATAAATATCTGAGAAATTCACCACTGCCGATTTATAGCCAAGATGCTTCAGCGGTACGTATGTAAGATCGAAATGCACATTTTCCAACAGAAGATCTGTAGTGACAAGTACATCGCGGTCGCTTTCATAGTGCATTACGGCCGCATCATCACCGACACCACGCAGTGTCGAGTCATTGACATTCTTGAGGCCATCGGTAAGACGATCAATCAGACCGAATTCGCCAAGGGTGGATATTTCAGACATTATATTATACTACAATATTATATTACAGTTTTCTTAAGAACGTTTTACGAGCTCACGGATGAGTGTCACGACTTTGGGCTGAGCTATCACGGCGGCCTGCTGCACTTCCTCATGTGTAGGCACCTGAGTGACATCCTTGCCACCGAGATCGGTGATCACTGATATACCATATACACGCATTCCGGCATGATTTGCCACGATCACTTCGGGCACTGTTGACATA
>CANSGE010000202.1 GCA_947646295.1 uncultured Bacteroidales bacterium | reverse complement strand
TCAAGAGGCACGATTGTGTTCCAGTTGTGCTCGTCGGGACATTCGCCGAGGCGGATGGCATTGAGACGCTCGTAGAGCGCTGTGCACACAGGACCGGGCTTGCCGTCTTTGGCGATGACAAATTTCTTCTCATTGTCAAGATCGTGTATGGTACCGATAGGTGAGATCACGGCTGCTGTGCCACAGGCGCCGGCTTCGGTAGCTTTTTCAAGCTCTTCCACGGTGATATGACGTGCCTCGACAGGTATATCCATATCGTGCGCGAGCTGCTGGAGAGCCTTGTTGGTGACTGAAGGCAGGATTGAATCTGACTTGGGGGTTACATATTTACCGTCGATGATGGCAAAGAAGTTGGCGGGGCCACATTCATCGAGATATTTTTTCTCTTTCGGATCGAGATACAGCACGGCCGAAAAACCGAGCTCGTGTGCGTGTTCGCCCGCTACGAGAGAAGCCGCATAATTGCCACCGCATTTGTACTGGCCTGTGCCGAGGGGTGCCACACGGTCGTATTTACGCATGATGCAGATATCGGTGCAGCCGAAACCCGTCTTGAAGTAAGGGCCGACAGGTGTGACGAGGATTATGAAAGTGTATTCCGCCGACGATTTCACGCCTACGCTGGGCGAGATGCCGATTTCAAGCGGACGGATGTAGAGAGAAGCACCGCTACCATAAGGGGGAACGAAGCGCTCGTTGAGCTGCACGGCCTTGATGCACATCTCCTTGAAAAGCTCCACGGGAATGGGTTCCATGAGCAATCCCTGAGCTGACCGGCGCATACGCTCGGCATTGTCCTCGAGACGGAAAATACGCACTTTTCCGTCCTTGCCGCGGAAAGCCTTGAGGCCTTCGAAGATTTCCTGACCGTAGTGGAGACATGTGGCAGCCATGTGCAATTCCACTTTATCAGACTTGGTGACTTCGATCTCGCCCCATTTCCCGTCGCGGAAAGTGCAGCGCACATTGTAGTCGGTGGGATAGTAACCAAAGGGCAGATGTGCCCAATCAAGTTCAGCTTCCATTTTTTATGTTGTTTATGTTAGGTTTGCAAAGATGTGCAAATAATCTCAAATTACAAAATATTCAGCGGTAAAATCAATCATCGTTGCGATATTTGCCGGCTTTCCGCAGAGTGAATCGGAAGAGGAGTCCGCCCCCGTCGCGGTTGCTTACGGAGATGGTACCTCCCATAGCCTCGACGGAGTTGAGCACGATGGGCAGGCCGAGGCCGGTGCCGCCGCGCTTGCGCGAGCGTCCGGAATCTTCGCGGAAGAATCGCTCGAAGAGGTGCGGGAGGCTCGACTCGTTGACACCGTTGCCATTGTCATAGAAAGCGAAATGGTAGAATGTGTCGTCCTGGCCCGTAAGGATGAAGTTGATTTCTGTACCTTTTGAGTAATTGACAGCGTTTTTGGTAAGATTGTTGAGGATGCCGATGAGCAGGTTTTCGTTGCCTATGACACGGCAATAGGTGGGGATGTCGTAATTGAAGGCCATATCGCCGAGCAATCCTGACGTCTCATAGTCGCTCGCGCACTGGAATGTGACCTCGTGCAGGTCGATAGGCTCAAGATTGATCATCTGCGAGCCGAATTCGAGGCGGGTGATGCTTGAGAGGTCGTTCATGAGCTGTACGAGACGCTCCACATGCTCCTTGATTTTCCGGAGGAAGTGTGTGCGTGAGGCTTCATCCATATCGGGATTTTCGAGGATGGTATCGACATATCCCTTGATGACGCCTACGGGAGTCTTCAGCTCGTGATTGATATTGCTGGTGAGCTCGCGCTTGAGGCGTGATTTCTCCTCGATGGCGTGCATGGCCACGTTGTGTTCGCGCTTGAGGCGTATGAGTATCGAGTTTCGCTCATTGAACATGCGCACGAGCTGGCGCGATATATCGCCTACCTCGTCATGCGGGAATTCATGATTGGGGACGAATTGCGGGTTGGTGGCAGCCTTTACGGCAAAATCGCGCAGGATGCGTATGTTGCGCCCTACGGAGCGGGCCATCAGCAGCGCTATGATGGTCGCGGCCACGGTGATGATGAGTATCACCACGTAGAGCATCATGTTAGGGGCGAGTGATTTTACGATATCTTCGTTGTAGGGCAGCACGGAGCGCACGAGCAGCCGATGGTCGTTGCTCTCCTTGTTGTGCACGAAGTATTCGCGGCCGTTGCGGTCGGTGATCATGTATCCCTTCGGGTCGGAACCGGTCAGACGTCCGTCATCATCGGTTACCTCTTCGCCTACACGATATATCAGATTACCGTTGTGGAATACAGAAATGCGTATTTCGTCGTAGTTTTCATTCTCGATATAGTATTCCTTGACGAAATCCAGGAAGTCGCGCGGGTCGATGTCATGCTCGTAGGCACTGATGATACGCGAGTTGATAAGCTCGACCTGCAGATTGATACGGTTTCGCTCTTCGACATAGCGGCGGTAGCCCAGCCAGATGCTGAGCACAAGAGTCATAAGCCATATCAGACCGATCAGCGGCAGAAAGAGTCGCCACTGATAACTAATATGTCTCTTTAAAACCATAGCCGAATCCCTGACGAGTCACGATATTATTACTGTAATCGCCAAGTTTTTTGCGGAGTCGTGTGATATTGGTGTCGATAGTACGGTTTGTGACCACTACATCGGCGCCCCAGACATTGCTGATTATTTCCTGGCGCGAGTAGATACGGTTGCGGTGAGAGAGGAAGAATTCGAGGATCTCAAATTCGGTACGAGTGAGCGAGAGAGCCTCACCGTCGAGATAGCAGATTTTCTCGTTGCGGTTGATGCAGAGTGATTTGAAAGTGAGGTCTTGCTCATATTGGTTGTCGGCAAGGTTGTATGTGACCTGTGCAGCGGCCGCCGAGCGGCGGAGCACAGCGCGCACGCGGGCGAGCACCTCGCCTATCGAGAAGGGCTTTGTGACGTAGTCGTCGGCACCGATATTGAGGCCCATCACCTTTTCATCCTCTTCGTTGAGGGCTGAGCAGAATATGATGGGGGTACGCTCGGTGAGTGATACGTTGCGGACACGCTTTGCAAAGTCAAATCCACTCAGGTCGCCCATCATGATATCGACGATGAAAAGGTCGTATTGCGAAAGGTCGCCCTCGAGGGCTTCCTCGGCGCTGTAGGCTGCATCGACTTGATATCCTTCTTTCTCGAGATTATATTTCAATATTTCGCAGACAGATTCTTCGTCGTCGATAAGGAGTATTTTCTCACGCATTTCTTTGGTGGTTGTTGGTCTATTAATGAATGATGAAACGTTGATTGCGGGAGTAAGTACCCCTGTGTGTCAGTTTCATCACAAAATTACCATATTTGCTGCAAGAAGATGTGACATTTCTTGTTAATATTTGTTAAAGCGATATTAATGACGAACTTTTGCCCCGACGCAGTGTTTTAATTTCATGAAACATATTTGCACTGTGTTTTCATGGTATTAGATTTAAGGTTAGAAGATACAAGGCTGTCGTGATGACAGCCTATTCTTTTATATATAAATGTGTACGTGACTGTGCCGGGCAAAAAAATCGTGTTAAATGGATATTTTTTCGGAAATTGTTTGCATAGTTGAAAAAGTATGCTTAAATTTGCACCGCAAAACCCCGGAGGGGGGCTGCGAAATCCGCTTCAATAGCTCAGTCGGTTAGAGCATCTGACTGTTAATCAGAGGGTCGT
>CANSGE010000201.1 GCA_947646295.1 uncultured Bacteroidales bacterium | reverse complement strand
CTCAATGGCGCTGTCTTTCTCCTGACGGATATATTGATTGAGACGCTCTTCAAGGTCGATGCTGCCATCAGCCTTTTTGTCGCGCATGAAACCGTCTTTGTCGTTATCGATGGTCTGAAGTATGAAGCCATCAATGAGCTGGGTTTTGCTACGCAGTTCGGCATCCTTGATCATCGTGTCGAGAATTTCCTGACGTTTTTCGGGATAATCCTCGGCATCGGGGTCAAGCTCCGCAATCAAGCTGAGAATATATGCGACATTGATGATATCGCTGTGAAGCAGCTCCAGACAAAAATCAATATCATCAAGTGTCGGCTCGGATTCTCCTGCGTCATCGGCCGGAGTGGAGGCTTTCACGGTCCTGGAGTCCATGAATGTATCGTGGATGTCAAGATACTTGCTCCGGAAGTCCATATAGAGTTGCTCATCCATGGGAAAATCCGGGTCTTCTTCGTTGAAATCCTCGTATATCTGAATTTCGGCGTGCTTGCGTATGATGTCTCGGAAAGCCAAAATGAATTTACGCTTGTCATCTTCGCTCTGCAGATAGTCCACGACACGCGAATCGGGATAGTGTACGAGGAATTCCTTTGTCAGATCGACGTATTCTTTCTTGACATTTTCAAAAGGATCACGGATAATGCCTTCCTCACCGCCGTTGCTGAACAGCTTGATGGCGGCATCGACATTAGCTTTCAAATCACGGAAGCAGACAATCTTGCCGAATCGCTTGCGCTCGTTGAGCACGCGGTTGGTACGGCTGAAAGCCTGCAACAACCCGTGATATTCAAGGTTTTTGTCAATGTAAAGAGTATTGAGTTTCTTGGAGTCGAAGCCTGTGAGGAACATCCCGACGACGAGACATAGATCAAGGGAAAGCATGTCGGGTTTTTTCTTCTTCAAGCGAAGATTCACATCATCGTAGTAGGCACGGAAATTCTGCAATGAGAAAGATGTGCCATACATCTTGTTATAGTCCTTGATGATATCCTCCATATCATCGGCTCCGGTGACTCGGTCGCTTACAAACGAGCCGCTCGACATTCCTGTAGAATCATCGTCCTGACTGTCGTTTGCGGCATAGGTAAATATCGCACCGATACGGATTTTGGGATTCAGTTCCTTGAAAATCTTGTAATATTCAACGAGCATCGGTACAGACTGCACGGCAAACAGCGCGTCAAACTCACCGTCGTAGGTGGATTTGCCGTAATTTGAGAGGATGAACTGCGCAATCTCACGCATACGGTTCTGATTGCCGTTGCTTACTTCTGTATTGCCGTGATAATATTCGACGAGAAAACCAAGTACATTCTCATCGGCGATTGCATCCTTGATGAGGTATTTGTGAAGACATTCTCCGAAAATCTCCTTTGTGGTGTGCCTGTCGGTAGAATTTTCGGCGAAAATTGGGGTCCCGGTAAAGCCGAATATCTGTAAGTTGTTGAAAAACTTGACGATATTCTTGTGGCTTTCGCCGAAATGTGAGCGGTGGCACTCATCGAAGATCATTACAATCCGGCTATCCTTAATCTCCTGAAGTTTGCTGCTGTACCACGGACGAGTGACGGCGGCATTGAGTTTCTGAATAGTCGTAATGATGATTTTTGAATCGCTCTGCAGGCGGCGTGTGAGTTCGCTGGTGTCGGATGTGCTGTCGACGGCACCAGGCTCAAAATCATCATACTCAGATTGAGTCTGAGTATCGAGGTCATGACGGTCAACGACGAACATCACTTTGTCGATTCCGTCGAGTTCGGATACGAGTTGGGCCGCTTTGAATGAGGTCAAAGTCTTGCCGGCTCCGGTGGTATGCCAGATATAGCCGTTGCGGGTGGTATTCTGCACCTTGTCGATAATCTCTTCAACTGCATAATACTGATATGGACGTAGCACCATAAGCGATTTGTCGCCTTCGTGCATCACCACATACTTACTGATCATTTTGCCGAGGGTGCACTTGTCAAAGAAGTCGGCGGCAAAAAGGCTCAACTCATTGAACGGATTGTTTGCTCTATCGGTCCAATTAAAGGTAAATTTATATCCTAAATTTGGAGTGTTGGCAAAATAGCGGGTGTTGACTCCGTTGGAAATGACAAATATCTGGATGTAGTCGAAAAGGCCGTGAAAGGAAGTCTTGTGGTAACGCTGGATCTGATTGTATGCTTGTTTCAGCTCAATACCACGACGCTTCAGCTCAATCTGCACCAACGGCAAACCATTAATGAGTATTGTGACATCGTAACGACATTTCTTGCGCCCCTCAACGGTAATCTGACTGGAAACCTGAAATTCATTCTGGCACCACTGCTGGGTGTTTAGGAAATTCAACCAAATGCGTTGTCCATCTTCTAACTCAAATGGAACAAATTTTTCGCGAAGCTTCTTCGCTTTTTCGAAGCGCGTGCCACCTTCAAGGTGAATCAAGACTTTCTCAAATTCACCGTCTGTAAGATGCTCTCGGCCTATCTCAGCAAGAGCCTTCCTATTATGTATTTCAAGCTGCTTCTTGAAATTGGATTTAAGGTTGGTCTCTTCTTCAATCTGAACATACTCATAGTTCATCTTCTGAAGAGCCTCGATCAGCCCAGCTTCCAAAGCAGCCTCGCTCTGTATAGGCATACCTAATGTTGATAATTAAGGATTATTAATCGCAAAGTTAGCTAATTTATTTTGAAAAAAGTCTTGTCATTTGATATTTATTCACCAATCTTATTGGCAAAATACTCTTGATACTGATTACATTCGCTTTAAGCGATGACCATTTATAATATCGCATCACATATTATCAACCTTTCAGAAGTGCAATTTATCCAAGGTTGTACCTGGCTTGCGGGGTGAGCTGAATATATAATCGGCGGGCGTGGAGGGGTGAACTATTGTGCGCAGCGAGGCGTTTTATTGGAAAAACCAAGCTCTAAATTCAATTATGAAAGAACGTCTTACTATTGCTCTGGTAGCTCATGACCGGCGTAAAGCTGATATGGTCGATTGGGCTAAATACAATGCTCCTTATCTTTCGAAGCATCATATCGTGTGCACGGGCACAACGGGCGGATTGATCCGCAAGGCTTTCGATGAATTAGGTATCAAAGCCGATATCACCTGTATGAATTCCGGCCCTATGGGCGGAGATGCTGAAATTGCAGCCATGGTGGTGCGCCATGAGATTGATCTGGCGGTATTCCTCATAGATGATCTCAACCCTCAGCCGCATGAGGCTGATATACAGATGCTGCTGCGCCAATGCCGCATCCACAATGTGCCTATAGCCTGCAACCGCATCAGCGCGGATCTGATGATTTCGAGCGAACTGTGGGAGGATGACGCTTATACTCCGGCCGAGCAGAGCTACGTGCCTTTCGAACGACGGCAGACTACTGGTAAAGTCGACTGAATGTTTTACACACACAGGCAGGGCCCGGCAATGCGCGCATCGCCGGGCCCTGCCTGTGTACCTCCGAGGGGAATCGAACCCCTATCTACCCTTTAGGAGAGGGTTGTTCTATCCATTGAACTACAAAGGCGGTCATAAAGTGTCGTGCCGATACGGCTTCAGGCCGATATCGGCTGCAAAGGTAGCGTTTTTTCCGCTTCCAAGCAAATTCACCTGCAAGACTATTTTTTCTTGAAGTAGTCGTTGTAGATTTTGATTGAGGTAATGATAATTGAAGCTATTGCGGTGATGATATTGG
>CANSGE010000200.1 GCA_947646295.1 uncultured Bacteroidales bacterium | reverse complement strand
GCTTGGCAGCACTGTTGTATGACGTGCTGTAGAGGTCGGGAAGTCCGAGCACATGGCCGAATTCGTGGCAGAACGTACCTACGCCACCCACCGAGCCATCTCCATCCACCTCGTTGCAGCAGCCGAAGGTGTTGATGATCTTTCCGTCCAGCGTGATAGTGCTCTTCCACGCCGACAATTCATATTGCTGCGGCCAGATTGCGTCTTCGATTTCCGAATCGGCTTCACCCTCGCCCGCATATATCACATATACATCATCCACATATCCGTCGCCGTTGATGTCATATTTGGCATAGTCTATCTGACCGTCGGCCAGCCGGCATGCCGTAGTGATCATCTCATCCAGCGCCTGGTCATCGCCGGACGAATCATTGCCGCCATAGTAGGCACGCTTCTGAGGCAAGGTCACCGGGCCATAAACGTCAAATACCGGACGGAACTTCCCATCCGACGATTTCAGGAAATAGTCACGTGCCGAGCCTGTGCCGCCGTTCTGGCTGAAACCCTCCTTGTTGAGGAAATCATAGTAGTAGCCGACCGGATCCGACATCGAGAACTTCACATCGGAGTATTGCGCAAGGATAATGATCGTATTCACATCGCCCACATGCGGGAAGGTATCATCATAGAGACCGATGCCCGACGACTGATTGGAGCCGGCGGCCCGGCGCGATACTTTGGCCTGACGACGCGCGTTCAGCACATCATCCGCGCCTGCGAGCTTCATCACGAAAGTCCGCTCGGCCGTAGTGCGCAGAGCTGCATCGCGGGCTATCACATCGGTAGCTTTCACAAGGCCGTCCGCCACCGTAGCGTAGCGGAAACAGCCGTCTGCGCCCTTGACGATGGGCAGCCCGTCGGCTGTCAGGTACGTATGCGCGTGCTCGTCGCCGAAACGCTGCACTGAGATTGTAGTGCCGTCGGGCAGTGTGTGCTGTGTGATGCCGCGCTTGGCGGGCACAGCCATCAGTACTTGTGATGCAAGCACCAATGCAGAACAACAGATTGATAATTTCTTTATCATTTAAGCAGATATTAAGGTGTATTTCATACCGTGGTACAATCACTTGCACACGGAATTATATTCAGCAAAAGATTGAGCCGCCAGGTCCTTGGCCGAGAGCTTGCGGTCAGCCGTCGGCACCACCCAGTCGACTGCCAGATCAACATCGTCGATACGTATTGACGCTTCAGCCGACGGACAGTAGTAATTGTCCGTCTTGTAGAGGAAGCGCGCCTCCGGCGACAAGACAGCGAAGCCGTGCGCGAAACCGCGAGGGATGAAAAGCTGACGGCCCGATTCGGCGGTAAGACGCACCGCTATATGACGGCCATATGTAGCGGAGCCGGGCCGCAGGTCCACGGCCACATCAAGTACTTCGCCCAGCGTGACGCGCACAAGCTTGGCCTGCGCCGCCTCCCCGCGCTGGAAATGCAGTCCGCGCACCACACCGTAGGTGGAATACGACTCATTGTCCTGCACAAATTCCACATGCCGCCCCAATGCTTCATCGAAGAGATCCTGGCGGAACGTCTCGCAGAAATATCCGCGGGCATCTCCGTGACGTACAGGCTCGATGATCAGCGTTCCGGCTATGTCAGTTTCAATAAATTTCATATCTCAATCAAAATTTTCCCACAAAAATACTAATTTTGCATCATTAATCCACCAATCTTATGCAAATAATACTCTATGATCCCGCCGAAGTGCGGATAAATCTGCTCCCTCTTACATATACCCGCCCTGTGGGCGCCCTGCGCATCGGTATCTGCACCATCCGCCAACGCTGGGAAGAAATCCTCCCCGGACAGTACAGCTGGCTCACCGAAGACTATCTCAGCGAGCTCTTCCCCCCGGAGGAAAATCCCGCCGACGACGCTCTTTACATCGCAGGAAATATCGTCGCCACCCCCGGGCTGGCTCAGGCTATAGAGGCACTCCGCCCCGGCGAGCGCCTTGTAGGCACCGACGGCACCGAAATCGCACAGCGAGGCCGAGGTGAAGACAGCAAAGCCATACCATTCGACGGTGAGTACATTGCCATAAATTACGTCTACGACATCTTCATGCACAATGGCGAGGTCATCGAAGCCGATTTCGCACGTCTCACCGCCGGACGCAAAAGCGCACCCGTAAGCCCGTCGAACATCGTCATCGGCGACCCCGGTAAAATATTCATCGAAGAAGGCGCCACAGTCGAGGGCGCAAGCCTCAACACCACCCACGGCCCCATATACATCGGACCCGAAGCCGAAGTGATGGAAGGCTGCCATCTGCGCGGCCCCATAGCGCTAGGCCGCCACGCTGTGGCCAATATGGGCACACTCATATACGGTGCCACCACCCTTGGCCCCTGGTGCAAGGTCGGAGGTGAAATCAATAATGTAGTCATGCAAGGCTTCTCCAACAAGGCCCACGACGGCTTCCTCGGCAATGCCGTAATTGGCGAATGGTGCAACCTCGGAGCCGGCACCATCGCTTCAAATCTCAAAAACGACTACAGCGAGATAAAGCTATGGAACTACGCCGCCCATCGCTTCCTGCGCACCGGCCTGCAATTCTGCGGCCTCATCATGGGCGATCACTCAAAATCCGCCATCAACACCTCGTTCAATACCGCTACAGTCGTAGGTGTGGGCAGCAATATCATCAGCCCCAGCATGCCGCGCGTATTCATCCCTTCATTCCTCAAGGGAGGCTCCACCGGCTTCGACGAAGTAAGCCTTCCGGACTTCTTCACCGTGGCAGCGCGTGTGATGGCCCGGCGCGGCGTAGAGCTCTCCGACGCCTACCGCCGCATGATCAGCCACGTCGCCGAATATTCCGAACGCTTCAAGTAAGTGTGGACACTCGCTACTCCGACAGGTGCACCCTGTCGGGGTGCCATTTATCCATCGGGGCATGATCATGCGCAGGGTGTCCTACGGGCACGAGATTGAAGGGCACCCAATCCGGCGGCAGATTCAGTATCTCACGCACCGCTGCCATACGGTCGTCGTGCGGAAACAGACACGTCCACACGCCTCCAAGCCCCAAGGCATGAGCCGCCAGCAGCAGATTTTCAGTTGCCGCCGAGCAGTCCTGCTCCCACAGCACATCGTCAGGTGCATCGAGCATACGCGTGCGGTTGCCGCACACCACTATCGCCAGCGGGGCATGAGCCGTCATCTTTGCATACGGCAATACCTCCGCGAGCCTCTCGAGCTTCGAGCGGTCACTCACCACTACAAGCTCCCAGGGCTGACGGTTGACTCCCGTCGGCGCAGCCATCGCTGCATGCACCAGCGCTGTAAGCTCTTCATCAGATACAGCGTCCGGCGAAAACTGCCGCACACTCACGCGCGTGATTATATTACGGTACGCCGGATTTTGCAAAATCGCCGACGCCACTTTATCATATACTTTCATATCTTGACTTTTCTGTAGAAACCGTCGGCGCGCACCAAAAGTTCAACCCATCCGCAGGTTTTGGAAAATAGTTGATATTTCAGGGCCTACTGATTCCGTATAAATTCAAAATACGGATAGTCGCGCATCGATTTGGCCTGGGCCACACCTATTTTTGCAATACTCTCAAATAACTTTGCATTATTGATATAGCCCATATAAGCCTCGATATTGGGATCGGTCGCGCCGAATACGCTCACAAGCTCCTGCTTGTTCACCGAGCCAACATGATGAAGCACCCAGCCCGCCA
>CANSGE010000199.1 GCA_947646295.1 uncultured Bacteroidales bacterium | reverse complement strand
GTTCTTGTTGGCACCTACAGTACCGTCAGCACCGAGACCGTAGAACTTGGCTTCGTATGTCGAAGCGCCGCCCAGGGCGAGTTCTTCCTTCGGGGGGAGCGAGGTGAAAGTCACGTCGTCCACGATATCCACGGTGAAATTGTCCTTAGGCTCGGGGAGGGCAAGGTTTTCGTACACACCGATGATCATGGCCGGAGTGGTGTCCTTCGAGGCCAGACCGTAACGGCCGCCCACGATTACAGGAGCATTTTCCACACCATAGAATGCTTCCTTCACGTCGAGGCACAGAGGATCGCCGTTTGCGCCGGGTTCCTTGGTGCGGTCGAGCACGGCGATACGCTTCACGGTAGCGGGGATAGCTGCCATGAGGTGCTTCACCGAGAAGGGGCGGTAGAGGTGCACCGATACGAGACCTACCTTTTCGCCCTGCGCCATCATATGGTCGATAGCCTCCTGGGCGGCCTGGGTCACAGAACCCATGGCGATGATCACACGATCGGCATCCTTAGCGCCGTAGTAGTTGAAGAGGTGGTATTCGCGGCCGGTGATTTTGCTGATTTCAGCCATGTATGCTTCCACGATTTCGGGCACAGCCTCGTAGTGCTTGTTGCAAGCCTCGCGGTGCTGGAAGAATACGTCGCCGTTCTCAGCCATACCGCGTGCCACGGGAGCCTCGGGAGTGAGAGCGCGCTGGCGGAAGCGGTCGAGGGCTTCGCGGTCGAGCAGCGGAGCGAGGTCATCCTGCTCGAGAAGCTCGATCTTCTGGATTTCGTGCGATGTACGGAAGCCGTCGAAGAAGTTCACGAAGGGGATGCTGCTTTTGATTGTCGAGAGGTGAGCCACGCCTGCGAGGTCCATCACTTCCTGTACGGAACCTTCGACCAGCATGGCGAAACCTGTCTGGCGCACCGACATCACGTCCTGATGGTCACCGAAGATCGAGAGGGCGTGCGATGCGATAGTGCGGGCCGACACATGGAAGACGCTGGGCAGCATCTCGCCGGCGATTTTGTACATGTTGGGGATCATCAGGAGCAAGCCCTGTGATGCGGTATAGGTTGTCGTAAGGGCACCTGCCTGCAGAGAGCCATGCACGGCACCGGCGGCGCCGCCTTCGCTCTGCATTTCCTGCACGAGCACTGTTTCACCAAAGATGTTTTTGCGTCCGGCTGCTGCCCATTCGTCCACGTACTCGGCCATCGTCGATGACGGGGTGATAGGGTAGATGGCGGCTACTTCCGAGAACATATAGCTCACGTGCGCAGCTGCCTGATTACCGTCGCAAGTCAAGAATTTCTTTTCTTTGCTCATAAATAGATTATTACTGGAATTATACGTTAATTCGTTTCATCAGTCATAGCCGGATGCCTACGTGTGTCTCTGCATGGCAACCGGCGAAAAACTCGCTGCAAAGTTACAAAAAAATCTCGTACCGCATGCTATTCCGCTGCAAAAAATCAGGCCATATACTAATGTACACGCTCGCGCGCACGAAATTACGGCCTCATCACCCCGGCTTATGTTTTAAAAACATGCCACAAAACATAATTTTAAAATATTGCTTTTAACTTTCTTTAAATAAATCACTTAGCCCCAACACACACTGTGCCAGCGGCCTAAATGTTTGTTACCCCAAATGTTAAAATCGAAAAATAATGCACGCAGTTTGATAATTTTTGGTGAATTTATTATATCTTTGCATTCGTATTCATAATTTGCTATGGTGGATTGGAATACCTCAAAAACGAATTTTCAATTACTTTACTAATTTTATGTCTAACTAATTTAAGTATGAAAAAGCTGTTTCTATTACTTGTAGCAGTGCTTTCAATTGGCTTGTGTGCGTCGGCCCAGACGCGTACTGTCAACGGTACTGTCTTAGACGCTAATACTGAAGAGCCGCTGATCGGTGCTTCAGTGACAGCAGGCAACAACGCCCTCGGTGTCACCACTGACATTGACGGTAATTTCTCTATCGTTGTGCCTACATCAGCCAATCAACTTACTATTTCTTACATCGGTTACAAGACCGAGCATGTTGCTATCGGAAGTGGTAAGCTGACTGTTCAACTTCATCCTCAGGCCAACGCCCTCGACGAGGTGATCGCCGTAGCATACGGCACCGCCAAGCGCTCCGAATACACCGGTGCTGCCAGCGTCGTGAAGGCCGACCAGCTCGAGGATGCTCTCGTTTCCAACGTTGTCAGCGCCCTCAACGGTAAAGTGTCAGGCGTACAGACACAGAGCTCATCCGGTCAGCCCGGCGAATCTCCCACAGTAAAAATCCGTGGTACAGGCTCTATCAACGCCAGCTCTTCGCCCCTCTACGTGGTCGACGGCATGCCTTACATGGGCGACATCGCCAACATCTCGCCCCAGGACATCCAGGAGATGACCGTCCTCAAGGACGCCGCTTCTACTGCCCTCTACGGTGCCCGCGGTGCCAACGGTGTCATCCTCATCACTACCAAAAAAGGTTCTGAAGGTACTGCCCGCGTAACTGCCGAAGCACGCTGGGGTGTCAACACCCGCGCGCTCCCCAACTACGACGTCATCACCGACCAGCGCCAGTGGCTCGAGACTTACTACACCGCCATGTACAATACTCAGACTGTACATCAGGCCGCTCCTATGACCCCCGAAGCCGCCAACCAGTATATCAACGAACACATCTGGAGCAACATCGGCTATCAGACATATACAATCCCCAACGGCGAAAACGTATTCAACGCGCAGGGTAAATTCAACCCCAACGCCACTCCCGGCTACAGCAACGGCCGCTACTACTTCATCGCCGACGACTGGGAAAAGGAATCTCTCATCCACGGTCTCCGTCAGGAATACAACCTCAGCATCGCAGGTGGTACTGAACGTCTCAAATTCTACATTTCCGGATCTTACCTCGGCGACGAAGGTATCATCAAGGGTTCACACTTCAATCGTCTCAGCACACGTGCTACTGTCGATTACCAGGCCAAGAAATGGCTCAAGATCGGCACCAGCACATCTTACACATATTCCAACACTTCAAGCCCCCGCGACAACGACCTCGACAGCGAAACTTCATCTGGCAACGTATTCTACTTTGTCAACGGTCTCGCTCCCTGCTACCCCGTATACGTACGTGACCCCAACGGCAACATCATGTACAACGAATTCTACGGCAACCCCATCTACGACTACGGCGATGGCAAGGACTATGGCAATGGCGCGATCGGCGCAGGCCGTACTCCCTCCGGTGCTCCTACCGGCTCGCTCCTCTATGATGTCAACGACTACCTCTCTGATATCCTCGATACCAAGTGGTACGCCATCCTTACTCCCATCAAGGGCCTCACAATCACTGAAAATGTAGGTTACTACCTCAACAACCAGCGCCAGCACGTGCTCCTCAACCCCCTCTACGGTCAGTTCGCTCCCATGGGTGGTCAGGTTTCACAGGCTCAGGCACGCGTATCTGACGTCACCCTCCAGACCCTCGTAAGCTACAACCATACATTCGGCGACATCCACGTGATGGACCTCATGGCAGGTTACGAATCTGAAGACTACCAGGTAGAAAGCATCAGCGCTCAGGGTACCAACCTCTACCTTCCCCTCGCTCCCTACGTAAGCAACACCATCGACGACCTCAACGGCGGCGGCTCACACACTTCTCTCTCTCACCGTGGCTTCCTCTTCCGTGGCAAATACACCCTCATGGATCGCTACTACGTGATGGCATCCGTTCGTCGCGACGGTTCTTCCCGCTTCGCTCCCGGTCACCGCTGGGGTACATTCTGGTCTCTCTCTGCA